>JBNLDA010000049.1:0-13380 GCA_050304095.1 Arcobacteraceae bacterium
CACCATAAGGAGTTTTACACCAATTGAATGATTCTTGTTCAGCCAATGCTGGATCAGCTTTAAGAGCACTCGTAATATCAACCCAATCAAGACCGTGTAAATGATAGAAGTGTACCACGTGGTCATGAATATATAATGCCCCTTGAATAAGGTTTCTAACAAGTCTTGCATTTTTTGGAATAGTCACATCAAATGCATTTTCCACTGCTTCTATACTTCTTTGGTAGTGAGTACCTGTACAAACACCACAAATTCTCATAGCAAGCATACCCGCATCTCTAGGGTCTCTTCCTTTTAAAATCTCTTCGATCCCTCTAAACATTGTTGAACTTGCATACGCATCAGTGATCGTATTGTTTTCATCAATGATCGCTTCAACTCTTAAATGCCCTTCAATTCTTGTTATTGGGTCTACTATAATATGTTTATTTGACATTACTCATCTCCTTCTTTTTTACCTGCTACGATGCTAGCTGCTGCATGTACAGCAATACCGATACCAGCTGCAGTCAATAATCCTAAACCAAATTCATCAACTGATTTTTCAACTCCACCAGTTGGAGCTTTTATTCGGCTATTTGCTACTGGTCTTTCTGTTGCGTATTTATCCCAGAATTGTGGTTCACTACATCCAATACATCCATGTCCTGCACCAATTGGCCAGTTTACACCTTCGTTATATCTGATAATAGAACAGTTGTTAAATGTCATAGGACCTTTACAACCCATTTTATATAAACAGAAGTTGTTTTTCGCACCTTCATCACCCCATTCTTCTACGAATTCACCAGCATCAAAGTGTGCTCTTCTTTCACAGTTATCATGGATTCTATATCCAAATGCGAATTTTGGTCTATTTAAATGATCAAGTTCTGGAATTTGTCCTGTTAATACGAAGTGTAAAATTGTTCCAGTGATGTTTGCTGGATTTGCTGGACACGCTGGAATATTGATAATTGGTTTGTTCTTGATAACATCTTGAACACCCACTGCACCAGTTGGATTTGGAGCTGCTGCTGGAACACCACCAAATGTCGCACAAGTACCAACTGCTACCAGTGCAGCTGCATCTTTTGCAACATGATGTAAATGCTCTTCAAAAGTTTCCCCTTTTGCTCCAATAGTACACCATTCACGACCTGCACCAACTGGAATAGAACCTTCAACTACACAAAGATACTTCCCTTTGAATGTAGCCATTGCTTCTTCTAAATGCTCTTCAGCTTGATGACCAGCTGCTGCCATAATTGTTTCATTGAATTCTAAAGATAATACATCTAAGATCAATTCATCAATTGTTGGAGCATCACTTCTTAAAATTGCTTCAGAGTTTCCTGCACAATCTTGAAGTTCTAGCCATATTACTGGTACTCTATTCATGAGTTCTGCTGCACGCGCAACCATAGGCGTAAATGTTGGTGGTAACATCAACATCGCACAAGCTGCACTTGCCCATTTCATGAAATCCCGTCTTGTTAGACCTTCTGCTTCTAAAACTTGATCTATTGAAGTTTTATTTGCCGCTGGACTGTCTTCAAGCTCTGTCAAACGTTTTTCCATTGTTTGCATCAATGAATCATAATACGCTTGACCTTTGTTTGTATCAACTCTCGCCCCTTTTGCACTAAACATTTGTGCCAGAGCTTCTCTTCTATCGGTCATAGGAGTCTCCTTGCAATTTTTGATAAATGAATGGTCATTCACTAAATTAATTTTATTCAAACTAATCTTTATAGTAACTTAGATATGTATTAGATTTTTTAATGATTTGAAAATTTACTGAGTAGTACAAACAGAACAAACATCAAAGCTTTTGAAGATGAGCTCTGCTGTTTTCATATCAGATTGACCTATCATTGCAAATTGAGCTACACCTGGGTATTCTTTTGTTCCATTGGCTAGATTCCATTGTGTTGGGGTAATGATCTCATATTTATCTATTTTTCCCTCATTCAATTTCACTTTATGGATCAATGATCCCCTTGCAGCTTCCACTGCACTTTGCCCATATCCAGTTAGTTGTTCTATTGAACTTTTTGGTTTGATATATGATGGATCATTTGGATTGATCTGTTGTAATAAATGTAAGCTATGGTGAAGTAGCTGTGGTATCTCACATATTCGAGCCAACACACGACTCAGTAATGAATCAGTATATCTTCTATGAGTATCTTTGATCAATGGAGTTTTATTGATCATTGCTCTACTTAATGGCCCCACCTCATAAAATTTATTTTTATACATCACATTTTTTGCTTTTGAGTTATGATTGTCAAACTCTTCAACGAATTTGATATCTATATTGTGTTGAGTTCTTGTTTTGACTGATTTGCCCGATTTAAAATAACTATTATCTCCAAACACTATAAACTGATCATAGCTTTTACCAATAGTCTCATAGCCATTGTCCATCATCAATTTTACAATATCTGGTAACTGCCCCTCTTGTGAAAATAGATGTTCGACATCTTCACATAATAAAAACTTTTCTATATCCACATTGACTAAATTTTTTTGAAAGAATTTGATCGTTTCATAAATAAAATTTTCTACTTTAATAATATCTGATTGTAAGATATCTGAGGTGATTCCACCAACAACAGCATAAGAGTTATGAGGATATTGCCCTGCCAAAACGGCAATCGCTTTTCCCATCATTTGTGAAGGAGTCATAGCATGTAATACTTTTTGCTCCAATCCAAGAAGTGGATAAAGTACTAAATACAACCATTTAAAATGATTTTGTACCAATTCAAAATTAAGCGTCAGATCACGTACGATCTTTGCTTTATTTGACAATTCTATATTACCATAGCAGTCTTCCAAAGCTTTAACTGTTGCAATCAAATGAGCATGACCACAAATTCCACATACTCTTGGATTAATCACCAATGCATCAAGAGCAGATTTACCTTCTAAAATTTGTTCTATTCCTCTTGAATTGGCAAAGATAATATCAACAAATTCTATTTTGTCATTGTTGTATTTAAAATCTAAGGTTGCTTCACCTTCAATTTTTTCAATCAGTTTGATCATCAAAGAAACCTTTTTCAAGTCTTGGGATTGTAAATGCTTTTGCAATTCCAGCAAAAGTTAGATAAGTACGCTTTGGAATACCTAAAGGGAGTGTTTCTGGGATTCCCATATGTTTTTTAGTACTAAAGAGATCATCTCTTGGAAAAGATGGCTCAGTGCATCCAAAACAAGGACTACCACTTCTAGTCTTACTACTCACACTATTCCACAAAATAGTATTACAACTTCCATGTGTAAAAGGTGCCTGACAGCCAAAATCATAAAACATACACCCCTCTTTTTTACCATACTGATAGTTATCTACTTTGTATTCAAAATATTCATTTCTGGCACATCCATGATGAATCAGATTGGTAAAATATTCTTTAGGTCGTAACATTGCATCAAGTGCTATATCTATCTCTTTTTTCACTGCATATAGAGTATTAACTAATATTTCTGGATGTACTGGACAGCCCGGTAAAGAAATTGTTTTTCTTTTAATATGAGCAAATTGAGGATCATAAGTATTTTTATGAAAATGCAAACCTCGAGGATTTTGAAGTGGGCTTTGTTCAAATATTCCACCATAAGTAGCACATGTTCCTACTGTTAAGATTCGTTTAACTACTTTTGCGTAATTTTCAATAATATCAAGAATCTTCACATCACATTTTTCATAATCATCACTAATTGTTCCATCGATGATCAATACATCACAATCCTGCGTTTGTAATATGACTTCTTCAAGACTGTATTTTGACTCAATGCTTGGATGATAGATAAATTCAAAATCCTCCAAGAATCTTTCAAGGAGTTCATACTGAAAAAATGAATGTACATTACCATGACAGGTAACTGCACTAAGCCAAAATATTTTAGTTTTCATTACTTTCTAAGGGCTTGATAGATATTTTCTGTGATCTCATCTACATAGGCTTCAAGCTCTTGTGGCAAGATATTTTCCCCTTTTAAAAATACCATTCCACCAAGATATCCCATAAATAGACCAAAGGCACTAAAAAAATCTTGATCTCTCAAATCGCCACATCGAACACCCTCTTCAAAATAGATCATGATCTCAGTTACAAATTCAGTGACACAAATCATCCCTTCACAACCCTCTTTGAAAACTTCTCTATTTGATAAATATACTCTTAAAAAGTAGTCGATCATTTCTGGTTTGATTTGAGCAGTTTTAAAATAGATTTGAATGATTTTCTTTGTCTTTTCTTTCGTTGAAATCTTTTCTTCGTTGATCTTTCTTAGTTCTCTTCCCAAATAAGCTGAAATAAATTTGATAATCTCTTTAGCTAATATATCTTTTGATTTAAAGTAATTATACATGTTACCAACACTCATCTTCATCGCTTTTGCAATATCTGGGATGGTCGTAGTATAAAAACCTTTTTTAGCAAAAAGCTCTAAAGCATTTTGCATAATAAGTTCTTTTTTTTCCTGTTTTTTGTCTATTACTAATTGCGTATCCATGTCCTGATTATATATCACTTCTAATCAAAAATAGTTAAAATGAAATTTTTTTTTAATAAATTTATTTTAGTTTTCTTTAACGCTACACTATCTATAATCAAAAAATTTAATATATTAAGGAGTTTAACATGACTGTATGCGATTGTATGGAAGTAGAATTTGATATTATAAAAGAAGCAGTAAAAAAACATGGTGATAATATGGATGCGATTATAGAAGAAACTGAAGCTGGAACAGTATGTGAGTGTTGTTTAGAGGAAGATTGTGATAAAGTTGATCTTCCTCTTCCACTTGCAATTAAACAAGCTTTAGAAGAAGCCTAATTTATGAAAATGATCAAAGTTCTCAATGATCGTATTGAGGAGATTGGTTCTGAAGTGATGGCATTGGTAGAAAATCAAAAGCTATCACTTACAGATAAAAATATGTTGATGCAACCATTGGTTGAAGAAAAAAAAGTTTTAGAACATACTCTTGTTTATCTTGAAAAAATCAAAAACACCAATTACAAAGGGTTATGTCACGGTGGTTAAACACAAACCACTGCTCCACCCCTTCGTGGATCACATCCCCCTTTTAGTTCATTAGTCACTGCATTTACTCCACCAAAGAAAATTGATTTATCATGAAATTCAGTGACTGGATAGTGTTGCTTCACTTTTTCTAATAATGATGGATCAAATCCAGGCTCGAAGAACAATTCCCCTTTTTCAAAATGCAGTCTTTTTTCTTCACATACTTCTTTAATATCATGACCAAAAACGGTATAGTTCAATATCGATTGAGTAATAGCACTTCGTATTCGATTACTTCCTGCACTTCCCAAAACCATTTGAGGGATATTGTCTTTTAAGACTATTGTAGGAGCCATCATAGATGGAAGTCTCACACCACTTGGCCAAGAAAAGAATCCATGTGGATTGAGGTCCTCTTCCCCAAGCATATTATTTAGCATAATTCCACAATTAGGTACGATTATTCCTGATCCTTCCCCATTGGTTGTGGTTACACTTGCAGCATTTCCATCACTATCTAGCACACTAATATGAGTTGTATTTCCCCATAAATTGATTCGTCTTTGATTAGCTTGGGTAAATCTTTTCATCAATGGTTGATCTTCAAGAATTTTTTCTAAACCATTTTGATGTAAAAATTCATTGATACATTCATGTCTAAAATCACTTGTAGTAACCATTGCTTCAATTAGTTCTTTTGTATGTTCAAGTGAACCAAACTTCCCTAAGTCCCTTGATTCTAAAAGCTTTAAAATAAATGCTATGAGTATTCCTCCTGCACTTGGAGGCGTATTGGTATGTACAGTGTATTCTTTAAAATCAAACTCTATTGGCTTTCGTTTGATCATTTGATATTGTGATAATTCTTCCTTAGAAAGATCTCCACCATTTTGTTTTGACAATGCATCAATTGAATCAGCAATCTCACCATTATAAAAAAGTTCATCCCCTTTTCTGGCAAAGAGTTCTAAAAAATTGGCATACTCTGGGTTTTTAAATAAATCTTTATGAGTAATAAGATCATCATTGATTGTATAAAGTGCTTTTGATTGAGGGGTTGAACGCAAAATTGGTTCCAAAAGTTGTGCAAAATGGGCTTGCATTTTTGATAGATGAATACCATCACGAGCAGCAGTAATTGCTGGTTTTACCACCTCATCAAATGGCAATCTTCCTTTTTCTTTATGGATTTGATAAACTCCTTTGAGCACTCCTGGCACTGCAATTGAAGCAGTACCAATATGAAACTCTTGAATTGTATTTCCAAAATCAACATCAATTGGATAGAAATCCTTATTTTGGATTTTACTACTTGGCACATCCACAAAAAAATCATAAAGTTGTGAACCATTTGCTTGATCATGAGACATCAAAAAACCTCCGCCTCCAAGACTTGTTAACATCGGTTCGCTCAAAGGAGCAACTAGCATTGCTGCACACACTGCATCAAATGCATTCCCTCCTTGTTGTAACATCTTCGCACCTGCATTTGAGGTTAATTGATCTCCACTTGAAATGACACCTCTCATATAACTCCTATTTGTATTGCTTCTTTAAAATCATTGTTTTTCTGATATTTAGATCGTATTGTTTGACACATACTTGATTCATCAATAATAAACATTAAATCATTGATCTGTTGTTGTGTTCCTAATTCATCAAATATACTTTGATTTGATAAAATTTTAATTAAATTTTTAATTCTATTTCGAATAGTATATCTTTTCCCCTCTTCTAAAAAGTCTGCATCCATCCCATATCGTGTTGCATTCCATTTATTTTGTAGATTGATCTGATGATATTCTCTTTTTACTGTTTGATTTTTTCCATAGTGAACTAAAGCCTGATACAACAATCCTATAAATTTCAATCGTTTTGGATTATAAAAGGCATCACAGACTCTCAATTCAATAGTTCCAAATTCTGGACTAATTCGTACATCCCACCATACATCTTTGGCTTTTTTAATTGTATTTGTTTGAAAAAGCTGTTGATACACTTCACTATAATCTTCATACGTATCAAAATATTGTGGCACACCAGCCCTTGGAAGTTTATCAAATACTTTTGTTCTATAGGAACTTAATCCTGTATCTTGTGAATAATGGTAAGGGGAATTGGCACTCAAAGCTAAAAATATTGGTATATATTTTATTACCATATTATAGGCATTCACAGCTTTTTGTTGATCATCAACCCCAACATGCAAATGCAATCCACTAATTAAAAAGTTACGAATGATGATTTGAAATTCTTGTTTAAATGATTCATACCTTGGATCTTCAAATATTTCATTATCTTCTTTGATCTCAAAAGGATGCATAGGCAGTGCTGCACACAAAAAATTATACTGTTTGCCTATTTGTGAAATTTTATTGGCTGTTTCATTTACAAAATTCACTGCTTCATCTATTGTTTGGCACACAGGAGTGACAATTTCTATCATAGATTTAAGTAATTCTTTATGCACATGATTTTTTATAGAACTATCAATATTATCAAATACCTCTTGAGCGCAATTTTTTACTGCATATGTATTTGGATCAAGTAATCTGAGTTCTAGTTCTATACCCACGGTTGATGGTTTTGAATCATGATAATCTAATTTCATACTCAATTGTAGCGTTAATTTTGTGTTATGTAAATAAATAGATTTTTTACATTTTATAGCATTTTAAAAAAATAATGTGTATAAAAAGTAAATTTTTAGTAATTTTTTGAATTTATATTACCTTATTTACAGAATAGTTTGAGTAATATGATAAAATTAATTTTTTAAAATTTTGATTACAATCAAAAAAATAACAAAAGGTTTTTCATGAAATTGTTGTATGTTGAAGATGAAGAGAAGACAAGAAATATCTTATCAGACTTTCTTCAAAAACATTTTGAGGAAATTTTAGTAGCTGAAAATGGATTAGATGCTTTAGATATTTTCAAACATAATGATATTGACATTGTCTTAACAGATTTACATATGCCAAAGATGGATGGCTTGAATTTAATTAAAAATATCAAATCTATCAATTCAGATATTCCAGTCATCGTATTAACTGCTTATTCAGACCACAATATATTAATCGATTGTATCCAACTGAATGTTGATGGATATATTTTAAAACCAATCGATCTTGAACTTGTTTTCAAAGAGATAAGAAAAGCAGAAGAAAAGATCAAACTTCAAAATCGATATAACAACAATCTCAAACTACTCAATGAATATAAAGCCGCATTAGATGCAAGTTCGATTGTATCTAAAACCAATCATAAAGGGATCATCACTTATGTCAATAAAGCTTTTTGTGACATTAGTGGTTATACAAAAGAAGAATTGATAGGAAAAAATCATAATATCATCCGACATCCAGATACACCTGCTAGCGTCTTTAAAAACATGTGGAACACAATTAAAGCGAAAGAGAGATGGCAAGGGATCATCAAAAATAAAACCAAAAGTGGTAGTAGCTATTATGTCGACTCTCACATTATCCCAATTTTAAATGAAAAAAATGAAATTGAAGAGTATATTGGAATAAGACATGACATTACTCAATTGGAACTTTATAAAGAAAATATTGAACATGAACTTGAAATAGCTACCAAAGATATTATAGAAACGCAAAAAGAAGTTGTCTTTACTATGGGAGCCATTGGTGAAACAAGAAGTAAAGAAACAGGAAATCATGTTAAAAGAGTTGCAGAATATTCACGATTACTTGGAGAACTGTATGGTTTAGACAATGAAAAAGTAATTCTACTCAAACAAGCAAGTCCTATGCATGATATTGGTAAAGTAGGTATTAGTGATGATATCTTAAATAAGCCAGGAGCACTTACCAAAGAAGAATTTGAAATCATGAAAACCCATACTACATTAGGGTATGAGATGCTCAAACACTCCCATAGAGAGATATTGGAAGCGGCATCAATAATCGCTTATCAACATCACGAAAAATGGGATGGAAGTGGCTATCCTAGAGGTTTACAAGGTGAAGAGATTCATATTTATGGACGTATCACTGCCATAGCTGATGTATTCGATGCATTGGGTCATGATAGAGTCTATAAAAAAGCATGGCCAGATGAAAAAATTTTTGAGTTATTGAGAAACGAATCTGGTAAACATTTTGATCCACATCTTATTGACTTATTTTTTGTAAATCTTGATAAATTCTTAGAGATTAGGAAATCTTTACTTGATGTGTATGAGTAATACAAATTATCACTATAATGTAATATGATGATTTAAATCTATTTGATGTATACTTTTCTTATGATTTAATTTACATAGGAATAGATATGCAAACACTAAAAATTTTATTACTTATAAGTATTATTCCATTAATAAGTTTAGCGCAAACTCTTAAAATTGGTGTTACTCCTTACACCAACGCAATGAAAATCGTTAAAATATATCAACCCATGTCCACATTTTTATCACATAAGCTTGAAACTAATATTGAAGTATATAGTTCAAAAGATTATAAACAATTTTATCAGGATGTAGAAAATGGAACATTTGATATCATAATCACTTCTCCACATTTTGGAGTTTTACATATTGAAAATGGTTTCACTCCTCTATATCGTTATGATGCTGCATTAAATCTTTTATTCTTAGTACGTAAAGATAGTCCTTATTACAAAATTTCTGATCTTAGAGATACTACTATTGCTACTCCAAACTATCTATCAGCATTGAATATTGGAAGTGTAAAAGCCTTACTTGATTATGATCTGGAAGTGGGTAAAAATATCTCTATTGAAGATTTAGGTTCACATACAAGTGGAATCAAATGTGTATTGATCAAAGATTGTGCAGCTACAATTACTACCTATAGTCCACTCAAACAATTTTCAGACCAAGAAGCCTTAAAACAAACAAGAATATTAAAATCAGACTTTAAAATGCCCCATCTTTTCACATTAGCAAATTCGAAATTAGGTGCAACCAAAATACAGGAGATTCAACAAGCTTTAGCAGCGTTTGAAAAATCACCTGAGGGTGAAAAGTTTTTTAAAAAGACTGGTTACAATGGATATATCAAGATTTCAGACAAAGATATTGCTGATCTTACTCCTGTATCAAAAGTCACTAAAAGTTATTTAGGTGTTGAATGAAATTCTTTCAAAGTCTGCGATTCAAATTAGTTGCTTTTTCAATCATCATTGAGATCATTGTATTAAGTTTACTAATCTTTAATGCAGATAGACTTATACTTTCTCATCTTGGTACCCAATCAATAAAACAAATTGAAAGTATCAAAGGAAACTTTCAAGCTTCTATTTTACCTCTACTAGTTGAAAGAGATTACGGAAGTCTTGACTCACTTTTAAATGAATTTACCAATACACAAAATATTTCTTATATCTTCATTATCAAAGAAGGAACCATCATATCTAATTCGCATTGGGATACTAAAAAACCTTTACCTACTGAAGATATACAAATCCATCCAAATGATAATATCTATGATACAAAAGTAGAAATTACTTTTGCCAATCAAAACTATGGAACAGTCTATTTTGGTTTTGATATGAGCTTTTTAAAACAAGCAGAAGAAGAACTTCTTTTTCAAAGCTTTTTTATTGCTATGATTGAAATATTTTTAAGTATCATTTTACTTTTTTCTATTGGATATTTACTTACTAAACATTTATTCACACTGACTGATGCTGCAGAAAAAATATCACAAAATCAATTTGATATTGATATCAATATTAAATCAAAAGACGAGTTAGGTCTATTTGCAAAAACTTTTAATAAAATGTCTCATACAATCAAAAATCAATTCTCTACAATTGAAAAGCATAATGCGATACAAAAAGCTATATTTGACAATATGGCACATATTATCATCTCTACAGATAAATATGGTATTATCACCTCTTTTAATAAGCCTGCAGAGATTTTTTTAGGATATAAAGCAGAAGAAGTGATCGGTAAAGTAACTCCCGAAATCTTTCATGATAAAGAAGAGATTATACAAGCAGCACAAGAATTATCACATGAATTCAATAAAGAGATTCCAGCTAATTTCAAAGTATTTAGTTATAAAACCGATCATGGTTTATTCAATCAAAGAAAATGGAAATATATCACTCGAGATGAGCAAATACTTATTGTCGAACTTACAGTAACTGCACTCAAAGATGAAACTGGAAGTATTTATGGATATATTGGAGTTGCTGAAAATAAAACAGAGACCTATCTACTAGAGCAATCACTTAAAAAAGAATCAAATCGTGTAAAAACGATTTTAGAAAATGCCGGAGACTATATTCATGTCTTGGATAGTAAAGGAAATTTAATCATTCACAGTGATTCATTCATCCAATCTTTAGGATATACAAAAGAAGAAGCAAAAACATTAAATGTCAAAGATTGGGATAAAAACTTTGATCCAAATGTAATGCTGAATAGCCTCATGAAAGAGATTCAGATTTTTGAAGCAGTCCATACAAAAAAAGATGGCTCACAATTTCCAGTAGAGATCAAAACAAAACAAATCATACTTGATGGGCAACCATATTTATATGCTGCAGCTAGAGATATTAGTGATAGAATTCAATCACAAAAAGAACTGCATCAAAAAGATATATTATTGCAACAACAATCAAGATTAGCTTCAATGGGTGAGATGATAGGAAATATTGCTCATCAATGGAGACAACCACTAAGTGTCATATCAACTCTTTCTACATCCTATAAATTAAAAAAAGAACTTGAAATGCCAATAGAAACTGAAGTTGTATTTGATGATATGAAAAAAATCAATGAATCAGCTCAACATCTTTCAAAAACAATTGATGACTTTAGAAATTTTTTTAAATCAAATAATGAAAGCTCTCTATTTTTAATAATGAGCGTTATTGAAGATTGTAAAAAAATGACCTCTGCAACTTTTCATAACCATTTTATTGAATTAAAACAAGAGATTGAAAATCCAAAACTAGAATATTATGGTTCTAGCAGTATGCTTTCACAAGTGATATTGAATATACTAGCCAATGCTAAAGATGCATTCATTGAAAGCAAGATTCAAAATAAAATTGTTACTATCACTGTTTATACTGAAAACAAAGAATTGATTATCTCTATCAAAGATAATGCAGGAGGAGTACCAGAAGAGATCATTGAAAAGATATTTGATCCATATTTCACAACGAAACATCAAAGCCAGGGAACAGGAATTGGTCTATATATGAGCTCTCAAATCATTCAAAAACATTTTGAAGGGGAATTTAGTGTTCAAAATCTTGAAGATGAAAATGGTTTTGGTGCACAATTTGATATAAAACTACCTCTATAACTAAATATTCATCTAAAGAAATAAGTGTATAATTATCTTTATGAAAATAGAAGCTTATTTAGAAGAAAATTTTGAATATTTTAAAAATATTCGACACCATTTACATACTATTCCTGAGATCGGTTTTGAAGAGTTTGAAACCTCAAAATATATAATCAAAGAACTTGAAAAACTAGAAATTCCTTATGAATATCCTATTGCTAAAACTGGAATCATCGCTACAATAAAATGTTCTGATACACCAAAATACATAGCCTTTCGAGCTGATATGGATGCCTTACTTATTGATGAAAAAAATCATTTTGAACATTGTTCACAAAAACATGGATTGATGCATGCATGTGGACATGATGGACATAGTACTACTTTATTAGCTTTTGCAAGTTTGGTAATGCAAAACAAAGAACTTTTTGATGGAACAATCTATTGTATCTTTCAACCAGCAGAAGAAGGACTTGGTGGAGCTAAATCGATGCTTGATGAAAATATATTGGATCGATACAAGATAGATAAGATATTTGGCTATCATAACCGACCAACTGAGGACTTTGGAAAGATATTTATCCAAGAGGGAGTGATGATGGCTTCATATGACAACTATGAGATAGTTGTTCATGGTAGATCAACCCATAGTTCTATGCCACATACAGGTAAAAATCCAATTGTAGCAGCGGCTCATATTGTAACTGCACTTAAGTCAATTACCAGTCTAGATATTGATCCACTTGAAAAATCAGTCGTCACTGTAGCAAAAATCAGTGGTGGGGAAGCGTTAAATATTATACCAGAATCATGTACGATTGCAGGATCTATTCGATCTTATGAAGCAAAGGTGCGAAATAGAATTGAACAACGAGTGATACAAATAGCTAAAAGTATTGGTGAAGCTTTTGAGATGCAAGTATCAGTAAACTACAAAAAAGGATATCCATCAACCGTTAATACTGACGTAGTTAGTGCAAAACAAGCAGCGATCAATACAGTTGGATCTGAAAATTTGATTGAGAATTTTGAACCAAGTTTTGGTTCAGAAGACTTTAGCTATT
>JBNLDA010000050.1:0-13354 GCA_050304095.1 Arcobacteraceae bacterium
AAACAACATAGAATTGAAGAACTTGAAGCAAAAGAGAATTCTGCTGCAAAACTTTTTAAAGATGAAAGTGGATATGTATTTGGTGTGATTGAACCATATGATGACTCTTTTTGTAAGACTTGTAATAGAATTCGATTGAGTGCGGAAGGGGATATCATTCCTTGTTTATATTATGAAGATTCACAAAATATAAAAGATGTGATAAATAATGAAAATCAAATTGAACATGTATTAAAAGATGTTGTGAAAAATAAGCCAGAAAAAAATAAATGGTCATACAATAATGATGAAAAAGAAGAAGATAATATTTCAAGCAGGGCTTTTTATTTTACTGGTGGATGAAATGAAATTGATTGATAGATTAAGTGACTTTTCTTTATTTAGTTTACAAAACAGATATATTCCTGCATTATTGCTTATTGCATTGTTTGCAACTTTAGCATATAAAAATGTAAATGATATCATGGTTTCGATCCATAGTGATGGGACTATGATTAATATAAGTGGTAGACAAAGAATGTTATCCCAAAAACTGATTGTAGATGCGCAAAAATTTATTTCATCAAAACAGGAACATCATAAAAAAAACCTATTAAAGTCACTTCAACTGATGGAAGAATCTCATCAATTTTTAATTACGAGTGAATTGTCCCAAAAAGTAAAAAGTCTTTATTTCAATGAAAACATAGCAAAAGATATTCAAGAATATATTCAAAATTTCAAAACTATCATTAATACTCAAGACCAAGCTTTATTCAATACACTGAAAAACCAATCCCAAACAATATTAATAAAACTCAATTTAATTGTAGAAGCACATGAAAGTGAAAATTTTACAAAAATGATTGAACTGGAAAAAAGAGAACAGTATCTTTATATCTTTACGTTATTAGTTTTATTTCTTGAAGCGATATTCATATTTTTTCCTGCAGCAAAAAAAATAAATAAAACTCAAAAAGAACTTGAAAATGAAATTCAACAAAAAACAAAAGAGTTACAACATTCTATTGATATTATAGATAAGAATGTAATCTATTCAAAAACAGATCTAAAAGGGATCATTACTTATGCAAGTAAAGCATTTTGTAATATAAGTGAATATACACAAAAGGAATTGTTAGGAAAACCTCATAATATAGTTAGACATTTTGATATGCCAGCTTCTGCATTTAGAGATATGTGGGAGCATATTCAGCAACAAAAGCCTTGGAGTGGAGAAGTGAAAAATAGAAAAAAAAGTGGTAAAGCTTATTGGGTAAATGCATATATTGCTCCTGAATATGATATAAATGGTCAACATATAGGGTATGCTGCAGTTCGTCATGATATAACAGATAAGAAAAAAATAGAAAAACTCAATAAAGAACTTACCGTTAAGATAAATGATGAGATTGAAAAAAGTAGAAAAAAAGACTATCAATTATTTGAACAGCAAAAAAGAATTAGAATCAGTGAACTTATTGTGAATATTTCTCATCATTGGAGACAGCCATTGAGTATGATATCAACGTGTGCAAGTGGTATGCAACTACAAAAAGAATATGATTTGTTGGATGATAATACATTTTATAAAGATACAAATAGTATTATTGATGCCACACAAAATCTATCTCAAACATTAGATGTTTTCAATAGTTTTATCAATTCAGACAATAAAGCTGAATCTTTTTATGCAAGTTTATTAGTAAATGAGATTAAAAGTATAGTTCAAAAAGAGCTTCAAATAAACCATATTGAATTATTGATTGATATGGAAGCTAATCAATGTAAATTAGTGTCAATTAAGAAAGATCTTATTACGGTTGTAACACATTTGGTCTATAATGCTAGAGATATGATTCTAAAAAGAAAAATTCAAAAACCATTTATCAAGCTTTCGATATGGTCTGACAATAATATGTGTAATATTGGAGTTGAAGATAATGCAGGTGGGGTAAATCAAGATATAATTCAAAAAATATTTGATCCTTATGTAACAACAAAAGATGCCAACTTTGGTATAGGTTTAGGACTGTATAAATGCTATATGATTGTTACACAAATTCTAGATAGTAAGATTGAAGTTCAAAATACAAATAATGGTGCGAAATTTACTATAAATATTCATAATTTGACATAGGTCAAGAAAATCGATTTACTTAAGTGCTAAACTTTGTTTGTTGAAAGGCAGAATGTTCATTGTTTAATGAATCAAAGTATAGTCATAATTTAGACATATTTTCTAGATATGATTATCTTCAACATACTAATAAGGAGACAAGATGGCACTTTCTAGGAGAGATTTTCTGAAAAGTTCAGCGGCAGCTTCAGCGGCTGCTGCAGTTGGTATGAGCGTACCAAATAGTCTGAGTGCAGCAGGTACAACAGCGGAAGCTGGTTGGCGTTGGGATAAAGCTGCATGTAGATTCTGTGGTACTGGTTGTGGAATCATGATGGCAACAAAAAATGGAAAAATTGTTGCAGTAAAAGGTGATCCAGCAGCTCCAGTAAACAGAGGTCTTAACTGTATTAAAGGATACTTTAATGCAAAGATCATGTATGGAGCCGATAGATTAAAAACACCACTATTAAGAGTTAATAGTAAAGGTGAATTTGACAAAAATGGTAAATTTGCACCAGTTTCTTGGAAAAGAGCATTTGATGAGATGGAAATTCATATCAAAAAAGCTTTAAAAGAAAGTGGACCTGAAGGAGTTGGAGTATTTGCTTCTGGACAATATACAGTCATGGAAGGGTATGCTGCTCAAAAAATGATGAAAGGTGGATTCAGAGGGAATGCACTTGATCCAAATGCACGACACTGTATGGCGTCAGCAGTTGTTGGATTCTATCAAACATTTGGTATTGATGAGCCATCTGGTTGTTATGATGATATTGAGCTTACAGATACAGTTGTATCTTGGGGTTCAAATATGGCAGAGATGCACCCAATTTTATGGTCTAGGGTAACTGATAGAAAATTATCTGATCCAAATAGAGTTAAAGTTGTAAATATCTCTACATATAGACATAGAACATCAGATTTAGCTGATATGGAGATCATTTTCTCACCAAATACAGACCTTGCATTATGGAATTATATTGCACACGAGATCGTATATAATCATCCAGAATCAATTGACTGGGATTTTGTAAACAAACACATGGTATTTTGTGCAAGTCCAGTAAATATGGGTTATGGTATGAGAAGAGAGGGTGAAAAAGCTCTTAAAGAAGGTAAATATTCTGATAAAGAAATGGAAATCATCTCTAAAGAGATGAAAAAAGTAGTTTCTGAAAAAGAAGCTCCAGCATTAGAGCCTTATGGATATAAAGCGGGTGATGTAATGGAGAATAAACCAGCTGGACTTAAACACTGGGAAATCTCATTTGAAGAATATAAAAAATTCCTTGCACCTTATACACTTGATTATGTAGCAAAAATCTCAAAAGGAAATCCTGATGAAGATTTAGAAGAATTTAAAAAGAAATTAAAAACACTGGCTTCATATTATATTGAAAAAGGAAGAAAAGTAGTTTCATTCTGGACTATGGGTATGAATCAACATACACGTGGTACTTGGGTAAATACATTATCATATAATGTTCACTTTTTATTGAATAAACAAGCTAAACCAGGATCTGGAGCATTTTCTTTAACTGGACAACCAAGTGCATGTGGTACTGCAAGAGAAGTTGGAACATTCTGTCACAGACTTCCAGCAGATATGATGGTAGCAAATCCAAAACACAGAGAGATCACAGAAAATGTTTGGAAAGTTCCAGCAGGAACTATCAACCCTGTGGGAACTCAAGATATTATGAGAATTCATAGAGATATTGAAGATGGTTTAATCAAATTTGCTTGGGTAAATGTATGTAACCCATATCAAGATACAGCAAGTGCAACACACTGGATTAAAGCAGCACGAGAAATGGATAACTTCATTGTTACAAGTGATGGATATCCAGGAATTTCTGCAAAAGTATCAGATTTGATTCTACCAAGTGCTATGATCTATGAAAAATGGGGAGCATATGGAAATGCAGAGCGAAGAACACAACACTGGAGACAACAAGTATTACCAGTAGGTGATGCAATGTCTGATACATGGCAATGGGTTGAACTTGCAAAACGATTCACCGTAAAAGATGTTTGGGGTGAATACCAACCAAGTGGACCAAGAAAAGATGTATTACCAAGTGTGATTGACAAAGCAAAAGCAATGGGATACAACGAAAATACAACAATGTATGAGATCCTATTTGCAAATGATAGAGCAAAAAGCTATAAACTAGATCAAAATGATCCAATCCAAAAAGGATATGACAACACTGAAGGTTTTGGAGATAGCAGAAATGTTAAAGGAAGTGATGGTGAAGTTTGGAAAGGATATGGATTCTTTATTCAAAAATATCTATTCGAAGAATATGCAGATTTTGGTAGAGGACACGCTCACGATTTAGCTGATTTTGATACATATCATAGAGTTAGAGGATTGAAATGGCCAGTAGTTGATGGTAAAGAAACTCAATGGAGATTTAATACTAAATACGATCCGTATGCTAAAAAATATGGAGCAGAAACTGGACATACAGAATTTGCATTCTATGGAACATTGGCTAAAGCATTAGCACAAGGTGATTTAACTGGAATCAAAGATACAAATAAAAAAGCCTTGAAAAACAAAGCAAAAATCTTTGCAAGACCATATATGGATCCACCAGAAATGCCAGATAAAGAATATGATACTTGGTTATGTACAGGTCGTGTTTTAGAGCACTGGCATAGTGGTACAATGACTATGAGAGTACCTGAACTTTATAGAGCAGTTCCTGAAGCACTTTGTTATATGCATCCTGAAGATGCAAAAGCAAAAGGATTGAAACAAGGTGGACTTGCTTGGGTTGAATCACGACGTGGAAAAATTAAAGCAAGAGTTGAAACAAGAGGTAGAAATAGACCTTCAAGAGGACTTGTATTCGTACCATGGTTTGACGAAAAAGTGTTTATTAATAAAGTATGTTTAGATGCAACTTGTCCACAATCAAAACAAACAGACTTTAAAAAATGTGCGGTAA
This sequence comes from Arcobacteraceae bacterium, assembly GCA_050304095.1. GTDB lineage: Bacteria > Campylobacterota > Campylobacteria > Campylobacterales > Arcobacteraceae > JAYEFX01. The sequence goes on from JBNLDA010000050.1 coordinate 5,062, forward strand.
AAATTTATAAAGCATAAAAAAAGGGGGTGAGCTATCTTGAGTAGCTTTAATCCTCAAAAGAAGAAGACAATGAAAACAGAAACAATAAGCGATAGAAGACGATTTTTCTTAACGATTGCAAGAGCAACTGGATTAGCTGCACTTGGTGGATTAGTATGGAGTGCGTATGTTGATGAAGTAACAGCTTCACAACTCACGCTTCGACCACCAGGGGCTTTAGAAGAGAAGGACTTTTTAGCTACGTGCATCAAGTGTGGAATGTGTGTGGAAGCGTGTCCTTTTGATACTCTAAAGTTGGCAAAACCAGGAGATAACAGACCGTTAGGAACGCCATTTTTTGAGCCTAGAGATATTCCTTGTTATATGTGTCCTGATATTCCTTGTGTACCTGTGTGTCCAACACAAGCACTAGATATCAAAAAAGTAAGCACAAATAACAAACTAGATATCAATATAGCTGATATGGGTGTTGCAGTAGTTGATACAAAAAATTGTATCGCTTTTTGGGGAATTCAATGTGATGCATGTTATAGAGCTTGCCCATTGATGGATAAAGCGATTTTCTTAGATTATGAAAAAAATGATCGAACTGGGAAACACGCTTATCTTAAACCTGTTGTTGATAGTGATTTTTGTACAGGTTGTGGGCTTTGTGAACACGCATGTGTCACTGAAAAAGCCGCAATCTTTGTACTACCTAGAGAAGTAGCTTTAGGTAAAGTTGGAAGTCACTATATCAAAGGTTGGGATGCCAGCGATGAAAAAAGACTAGAAAATGCGGAAGCTCAAATCACTAAAACTGAATTGAGTAAAGAAAAAGCAGTAGATACACTCAATGATATGGGAGGACTTTTAGATGATTAAGAATAAATATCTCATCTTGAGAAGAATCGTTCAAATTGGACTGATGTTCCTCTATTTTGGTGCAAATGCTTGGGGGTGGAATATAATTGTTGGGAATTTAAGTTCTTCAAAAATTTTTGACACAATCCCAATGAGTGATCCTTATGCGGTGTTGCAAATGTTTGCTGCAGGGGCAGTGATCGCAGCAGATGTATTTCTTGGAGCTCTTATAGCTTTACTTTTTTATAGTTTGGTTGGTGGTAGAGCATTTTGTTCTTGGGTTTGTCCAGTCAATATGGTAACAGACCTTGCAAATTATTTAAGAAGAAAACTTGGATTTAACCAAATTCAGAAAAAACAACCTGCAACTAGAAGTATGCGGTATTGGGTTATTGCTATGAGTTTAGTGATCTCTTTTGGATTTGGCGTCGCGGCTTTTGAATTTATCTCTCCAGTATCAATGGTACATAGAGGTATCATTTTTGGAATGGGATTTGGCTGGGCAGCGATTGTTATAATCTTTTTATTTGATCTGTTTGTTTTAAAAAATGGTTGGTGTGGACATATCTGTCCAATAGGTGGATTTTATTCTTTGATAGGTAGATTTAGCCTTATAAGAGTAAAACATGAAGAAGAAAAATGTACTTTGTGTATGAAATGTAAAGAAGTTTGTCCTGAAAATCAAGTATTGTTTATGGTTGGGAAATCAACGCAACAAGTTTTATCAGGGGAATGTACAAATTGTGCAAGATGTATTGAAGTGTGTGATGATGATGCTCTTAATTTTTCATTAAGAGATCTTATTAGCCAAAAAAGTAAGGAGAGTTCATATGAAACTAATTTCTAGAATTATATTAGCAGTTGTAATATTAGTAGTAGGAAGTAATGCAGCGCAAGAAATAGCGAAGCCATCAATTAGTGAAGAATCATTAGGATTGAGAAAGGTTGATCTGTATAGTGAAGATACAGTTAAACCAGATGAAACTAAATATGGAACAAGCTATGCAGGAAGTGGGCATAAAATTAATAGAGCATTTCAAGATGCTCCACCAATGATCCCACATGATGTTGAGGGTATGTTGCCAATTACCATTGATAACAATCAATGTGTATCTTGTCATATGCCTGAAGTGGCTGAAAGTATGGGTGCTACACCAGTTCCTGTATCGCATTTTACAAATTTTAGACCAAAACATAAGTTTGATGGTAAAAAATTTGATAAATCAATTGATAACATGAAAAATGAGATTGCTATTAATGAAATGAAAGATTTAGCAGGGGCTAGATTTAACTGTAGCCAATGCCATGCTCCACAAAGTGAAGGGCAACTTGTAGAAAATACTTTTGAAGCGGAATTTACTTCAAAAGATGGTGCAACTAAATCAGCTTGGAGTGGATCTAAACTTACTGAAGGTTTAGATACTCTAATGGAATAATCATGAAAAGAAGAGAACTTTTTAGTTCTCTTTTTTCATCTAAGAAAAAAGAGACTGAATTAATACTCAGACCTCCATATTATGAAGATATTGATTCTTTTCACAAAGAGTGTATAAACTGTATTGATACACCTTGTATCACTTTTTGTGAAGAGAATATCATCGTTTTAAATGATGATAAAACTCCTAAGATTGATTTTTCTTTGGGAGGATGTACTTATTGCGATGAATGTGCAAAAGCATGTCCTACTGAAGTATTAAAAGTTGAGAATAAATCGTTACTTAATGTAAAAGTAGAGATAGATATTTTACAATGTATGAGTTGGAACAATACAATGTGTTTTTCTTGTAAAGATCCTTGCTTAGATGATGCTATAGAATTTCTAGGTATCTATAAACCAAGTATTAATTATAATAAATGCACTAGTTGTGGATTTTGTATCTCTGTTTGTCCAACTAATGCAATAAAAATAACAACTAAGGAGATTGAAAATGGCAGTTAAATTTGTATCATATGTAGATGAAAATAGTAGAGGTGAATGGTATATTCAATTAACTGATACGTTAAGTGATGAAACTGTGATCTGTAATAATTTGGATGAATACAAAGTCAATATTGAAAGACTTGGTGGACAATATGCTAATGATATTGAAGTAGAATGGACAAAATCAAAAACATTATCTCCTAAAAGTTATCAAGACTTGAATGAACAAATGGCAGTTCTTCAAAAAGAATATGAACAAGAGATAGAAGAGATGAATCAAAATGTATAAAATAGTATTTTTAATAGTCGTTTTCGTATTTCAAGTACAAGCAATCTCAAACTTGGAACCAACAAAAGTTCTGAGTGCAAGTGGTACGGTACAAAGCTTAGTATATGATCATAATAAATTATATGCAGGTACGAGCAATGGAACGGTAGAAATCTTTGATCTAGAATCAGATGAGAAAATTCAAACTATCAAATTACCAGATATTAAAGATTTTATGGGAGATGTGATACCCGCAAAAGTATACTCTATAGATCTTTTCGATGGTAAAGTTTTGATCGTATCACAAGGGATGAAAGGATATAGAAATATCTTTTTATATGAAAACAATAGTTTAAAGAAGATCATTGATATTGAAAAAAAATATTTTGTTCAAAAAGCTAGTTTTATATCAAATAGTAAAATTGTTTTTGCACTATTGAGTAATCAAGTTGGTGTATATGATTTTAAGAATGACAAATTAGACTATTTGATTCAAATAAGTCCTTCATCATTTTCACACTTTATGTTGAATGAAGATAAAAAAATCATAGCAACTACTGATGAAAGTGGTATTGTAAGACTTATGAATATTTTAAATGGACAAATAACCAAACAATTTGAAGGTGTAAATTTAGATAAAGTCTACCAATTGGATTATAAAAATAGTGTGGTATTAACTGCGGGACAAGATAGAAAATCAGTCGTATATAAAGATGGTAGATATAGGGAACTTGATTTTGACTTTTTATTATACAGTTGTGGATTAAGTCCAAGTGCAAACCTTGGTGCAGTTGCCTTTAATGAACAAAATCAGGTATTGGTATTTGATGCAAATACACTGGATAAATTATATATATTAAATGGACAAAAAGCAACATTGACTCAAATACTTTTTATAAATGAAAAAGAAGTATTTGTAAGTAGTGATGATGCTAATGTCAATTATTTCAAATTACCTTAAGGAGATTCAAAATGAATATTTCAAGTATAGTAGTGCAAACAACCCCACAGTATTTAAATGAAGTGGTAGAAAATTTAAAAAATTGTGAAGCGTGTGATTATCATCTACATGATGAAAAAGGAAGAATTATTATTACCATCGAAGGTAATGGTGTAAAAGAAGAATTAGAAAAGCTTAGAGTTATTGAAGCCATACCTCATGTTGTAAGTGCAGATATGCAAATGGCTTATAGCGAAGATGAACTTGATGAACATATTGAAGTTTTAAATAATGCAGATATGGTTCCAAAAATGCTAAATGATGATGATATTGATGTAAGAAATATTCTTTATAGAGGCGATCTTAAAGGAAAAGATTTAGAAAATTTTACGACTCAATTTGATAAGGTAGATTAAAATGGAATTCAATGAAAGTGAATTTTTAATTGAAACGTTGGTTCCGGAAAATGAATTGATCATTTCACGAACTGATTTAAAAGGTGTGATTACCTATGCAAATGAAACGTTTGCCCAGATCAGTGGATATACAATTGATGAACTAATTGGTAAATCTCACAATATTGTACGACATCCAGATATGCCTAAAAGGGTTTATAAAGAGATGTGGAACACCTTAAAACAACAAAAACAGTGGCAAGGTTTTGTAAAGAATCTTCGAAAAGATAAAGGGTTTTATTGGGTACATGCTACAATTAGTGGAGTATATAAAGATGGACAATTAGTTGAATATAAATCAATCAGAACACCAATTGGTTATCAAGATAAACTAAAGTATCAAAAGTTATATGATGCTATACGATCAGAAGATAAAGAGAATATTAGAAGGATCGTTTACAATTAAAAAGGATAAAAAATGAAGCTATTAATAGTGATGTTTTTATTTATGTCAACTATATCTGTAGCATCTGAAAATCAAAATAAGAATATTAATAAAAATGTTCATGAACAAATGGAAAAAGAGAAAAAATATGCTGAAGAACAAAAATTCTATTTTGCAGATGAATATGATTTTGAAGGTGCTCAAGTTGATGAAAAGAGTTTAGATTCTATTCCAGAGCAGCCAGATTATAATGATGATTTTAATATGGATTCTGTATATGGTATGTGATTATAGTGATATCGATTTTTTGTTAAAAAATTTCTTTTAATTTCTTTTTTTAATTTCTATCAATTTTATTCGATGTAAAGTTAACTATTACTTTTCTATATCATGTGAGGAGAAGTAATATGAAAACATTATTAATAATTCCACTAATATGTGCAAACCTTTATGCCTTGTCCGAAGAGGCAATGCATGGTGAGGGTTTATATACTGATAATAACTGTCAAGAATGTCATACTGTAGGCAGTGAATTTGATCCTAAAAACTATACAGTAAAAAGCTTGTCCAATTTAGATGGTTGGGTATCAAGTTGTGCTACTAATTTTAATATTTCATGGTTTCCAGATGAACAAGATGCTGTTGTAAAGTACTTGAATGAGACTTTTTATAAACTTGATAAATAGTTGACTTTTATATTTTAATGTACTTTGAATCTGAATAATATTAAAGTACGGAATGTCAAATCAACCAACTATTTATTATTTAACATATGAAGATGTATTAGATAAAAATGTTTTGTTCAATCAAATATATCCAAATTTGGAACACAACTATTATTGGAGTGATGATTGGTCGTGTGAGTTTTATATACTTCTTGCATATAGTGGATTTATTTCTGTTTCATTTTTAGCTGAAGATGAATTGGTTTTGCTTCCAGAGATACAAAAAGAATATGCACTCCTTGACTTTAATGATTTGCATATATCTAAAAAAGTTCAAAGACTTATCAATGAAGATCAATACGAATTGGTTGTTGATACAAATATTGAAGTGGTCATAGAGCAGATCGATAAAGCTTATGAAGATAATTGGATCACAGGAAAATATAAAGAACTACTTTTACAATTACTACAATACGATGATACAAATTTTTCATTACAATCAGTACAGTTAATTAAAAAAGAATCAAAAGAACTTGTTGCAGGTGAAATAGGGTATATCATAGGATCAACCTATACAAGCTTAAGTGGTTTTAGTAAAAAAGGTTCATCATACCAAAACTTGGGAACATTGCAAATGGTGTTATTAGCACAACTACTACAAAGCAATGACTTTAGTTTTTGGAATCTTGGACATCCTCAAATGCAATATAAACTTGATCTTGGTGCAAAGATTTATTCTCGTATTGATTTTTTAAAGCGTTGGATTGCTTCAAGAGATATTTAAATAACACAAAATCACTACAAAACTACATCCAAATCCTATATAATCATACAAATAGAATAAAGGATTGCATAAATGAAATTAGGGGTATCAACTTGTTTATTAGGTCAACCATGTCGTTTTAATGGTGAGGGTTCAAAGTTTGATTTTGTATTTGATACGTTGAGCCAATATTTTGAATTAGTACCATATTGCCCAGAGATGGACCTAATGGGTCAAGCTCCAAGAGAATCAATCCGAATGGTTGAAACTAAAGAGGAACAAATCAAGTTTGTGACCAATGCTACCAAACAAGATATTACAAACGATCTTCAAAATGTTTGTCAAAGTTGTTGCAATGATTTTCAAAACCATGAGCTTAATGGCTTTATCCTCAAATCAAAATCTCCAACATGTGGATTAGAGAGAGTTAGAGTTTATCAAGATAATGCTAGTAATGCTCATCAGAAAAAGGGAGTAGGGGCATTTGCTGATGCAATTTTAAAAAACTATCCAAATTTGCCAATTGAAGAAGAGGGAAGACTCAATGATCCATGGCTCAAAGAAAGTTTTGTGATGCAAATCTTTGCCTATAAAGATTGGCAAGAGTTTAAAAAATCAAGACCACAAGTCAAAGAACTAGTGCAGTTTCACTCTCAATACAAATATCTCATTTATGCAAAAACACATGAGGGATATAAAGAGCTAGGAAATATTGTGGCAAATCACGAGAAAAAACTATTTGAGCAAGTGTTAGAACTCTATGAACAAAAATTTATGGATGTAATTAAGATCAAAGGAAGTATTAACAATACCTATAATGTATTGATGCATACGCTTGGATATTTAAAAAAGTTTTTAACATCTGAAGAGAAACAAGAATTAATAGAAACAATGAATGAATTTAAAGCTCAGATTGTTCCATTAATTGCAGTGATCAAAATGTTTCAAATATATATCAAACAATACAATGTAGAATATTTGATGATACAAAAATTCTTTCAACCATATCCAAAAGAATTAGCACTACGATCTGATATCAAGGCCTATAAATAATGGCACAAATATTATGGTTTCGACGTGATCTTCGAATCAAAGATAATGCTATATTGAGTAACGCTATAGGTGAAGTATTGCCTATATTTATCTTTGATACAGATATCTTGGAGAAACTACCAAATGATGATAAAAGATTACCATTTATTTATGATAATGTTTTAAAACTCAAAGAGCAACTCAAACAAAATGGGCTTGATCTATTTATCTTTTATGGTAAGCCCGTAGAGATATTTAAAAAACTTAAATCTGAAGGTTTTGATGAGGTATTGTGTTCATGTGATTTTGATTCGTATGCGATTAAACGTGACAAACAAATTGAACAAATATTGCCAATGAAACGATTTTATGATTCATTCATCTTACATCCAAATGATCATTTGAAATCTGATAACACACCTTATAAAGTTTTTACGCCATTTTATAAAGCATTATCTCCACTATGGGAATCATATGCCATTGAAGAATATAAAGTTGACTTTAATCATTTGAGATTAAAACAAATTTCATTTGATAATCAAACTCCATCATTACAAGATTTGGGATTTGACAATCAAGAACTCCCAAACTTTCTACATCAAGATGCTTTTACTTTACTAGATGAATTTATAGGGAAGATTGCCAATTATAAAGAGGGACGAGATTTTTTCAACCTTGATGCCACCTCTAAAATCTCAGTGCATTTGAGGTTTGGTCTTATCTCTCCTAGACAAATATTTAATTATGTGAAAAAACACACTAGCCCATCTTTCAGTGAATTTTACATTCGAGAGCTATTTTGGAGAGAATTTTGGAACTATATGTTGTTTCATTTTCCACAAAGTGAAGATAGCAACTTCAATGGTTTAGATATAGAGTTTAATGAGTCAAATGAGGATTATGAAAAATTCATTAATGCAAAAACGGGTGTACCAATAGTAGATGCAGCAATGAAACAGTTAAATCAAACTGGAGTGATGCATAATCGTCTTCGTATGATCGTTGCATCGTTTGCAACAAA
>JBNLDA010000051.1:0-13321 GCA_050304095.1 Arcobacteraceae bacterium
ACTCTTGTCATATGTCATGGCGTCATTGGGACGTAACGAGAAGCCTGAGCCGCTTTACAGCTCAAACCAAGAAATAGAGAATCTATAAGATTCATTTTAATAATTGTTAGACTCTCTATAAAAAATATAAAGGGAAAAAATGCCTACAATCAATCAGCTTGTTAGAAAAGAGCGAAAAAAGGTGATTAAAAAATCTAAATCACCAGCATTAAAAGAATGTCCACAAAGAAGAGGTGTATGTACAAGAGTATATACAACAACTCCTAAAAAACCTAACTCGGCACTTAGAAAAGTTGCAAAAGTTAGATTAACTACTGGATTTGAAGTAATTTCATACATTGGTGGAGAGGGTCACAACCTTCAAGAGCACTCAATTGTATTAGTTAGAGGTGGAAGGGTAAAGGATTTACCTGGGGTTAAATATCACATTGTACGTGGTGCGCTTGATACTGCTGGTGTTGCAAACAGAACTGTTGCAAGATCTAAATATGGTACAAAAAGACCTAAGTAAGTAAAGAAGGATTAGAAAATGAGAAGAAGAAAAGCTCCAGTTAGAGAAATTATGGCTGATCCTATTTACAACAGTAAAGTGATCACAAAATTTATTAATACATTAATGTTAGATGGAAAAAAATCTGTTGCACAAAAAATCATGTATGGTGCAATTGCAAACCTTGATGGTAGAGGTGAAGATAAAGGTATCGATCTTTTTGAAAATGCAATTGAAAATGTTAAACCACTTTTAGAAGTAAAATCTAGAAGAGTTGGTGGAGCAACTTATCAAGTACCTGTAGAAGTTAGAGCAGTTAGAAGACAAACTTTAGCTTTAAGATGGCTTGTAGATTCAGCAAGAAAAAGAAATGAGCGAACTATGGTTGATAGATTAGCAAATGAACTATTTGATGCTGCAAACGAAAGAGGAAATGCATTCAAGAAAAAAGAAGATATGCATAGAATGGCTGAAGCTAACAAAGCTTTCGCACACTACAGATGGTAATAGGAAACTTTTAAAATGGCAAGAAAAACACCACTTAACAGAGTTAGAAACATTGGTATTGCTGCTCACATTGATGCAGGAAAAACAACTACAACTGAAAGAATTTTATTCTATACTGGTGTATCGCATAAAATTGGTGAGGTACATGATGGTGCTGCAACTATGGACTGGATGGAGCAAGAGCAAGAAAGAGGTATTACTATTACTTCTGCAGCAACTACTTGTTTCTGGAATCACCCAAAAACTAATGAGCAACTGCAAATAAATATCATTGACACTCCAGGTCACGTTGACTTTACAATTGAAGTTGAGAGATCTATGAGGGTTCTTGATGGTGCTGTTGCAGTATTCTGTTCAGTTGGTGGGGTACAACCACAATCTGAAACAGTTTGGAGACAAGCAAACAAATATAGAGTACCAAGAATGATTTTTGTAAACAAAATGGATAGAACTGGTGCAGATTTCTTCAATGTTGAAAAACAAGTTGATGAAAGATTAGGTGCTCACCCAATTCCAGTACAATTACCAATTGGTGCAGAAGAAAACTTCAAAGGTATTATTGATTTAGTACAAATGAAAGCTATCGTATGGGATGATGATGCAGCAATGGGATCAAACTACCATGTTGAAGAAATTCCAGCAGATATGATGGATCAAGCTGAAGAGTACAGAGAAAAAATGATCGAAGCAGCTGCTGAGTCATCTGAAGAATTAATGGAAAAATATTTTGAAGAGGGTGAATTAAGTGAAGAAGAGATTGTTGCTGGATTAAAAGCTGCAACTTTAGCTATGACTATCACTCCAATGACTTGTGGTACAGCATTTAAAAACAAAGGTGTACAAACTTTACTTGATGCTGTTGCAATGTATTTACCAGCTCCAACGGAAGTTGCAGATATCAAAGGTGAAACACAAGATGGTGAAGCTGTAACTGTTAAATCAACTGATGAAGGTGAAGTAGCAGCGTTAGCATTTAAAATTATGACTGACCCATTTGTTGGACAGTTAACATTTACAAGAGTTTATAGAGGTGTTTTACAATCTGGAACATATGTATTAAACTCAACTAAAATGAAAAAAGAAAGAATCGGTAGACTTCTTAAAATGCATTCAAACAACAGAGAAGAGATCAGCGAATTATATGCTGGTGAAATTGGTGCTGTTGTTGGACTTAAATCTACAATCACTGGAGATACTTTAGCATCTGAAAAAGATCCAGTAATTTTAGAAAGAATGGATTTCCCAGATCCAGTTATCTCTGTTGCAGTTGAGCCAAAAACAAAAGCTGACCAAGAGAAAATGGGTATCGCGTTAGGTAAACTAGCTGAAGAAGATCCATCATTTAGAGTTGCTACAGATGAAGAATCTGGACAAACTATTATTTCAGGAATGGGTGAACTTCACCTTGAAATTCTTGTAGATAGAATGAAAAGAGAATTTAAAGTTGAAGCAGAAGTAGGTGCTCCACAAGTTGCATATAGAGAAACTATTAAAAATGGTGTTCAACAAGAATATAAATATGCAAAACAATCTGGTGGTAAAGGTCAATATGGTCATGTATATTTAGACATTAAACCATTAGTATCAGGTGGAGAAGAAACTTATAAATTTAACAATGATATTAAAGGTGGGGTTGTACCAAAAGAATATATCCCTGCAGTTGATAAAGGTTGTCAAGAAGCGATGGCTGGTGGTATTCTTGCTGGTTATCCAATGGTTGATATTGAAGTTACATTATATGATGGATCTTACCATGATGTTGACTCATCTGAAATGGCATTTAAACTTGCTGCTTCTATGGGATTCAAACAAGCTTGTAGATCAGCTGCAGCTCAAGCGGTTATCTTAGAGCCAATCATGAAAGTTGAAATTGAAACTCCTGAAGAATATATGGGAGATGTAATTGGTGACTGTAACAAAAGAAGAGGACAAGTTCAATCTATGGATGATAGAGCTGGTGTTAAACTAGTTACAGCTATGATTCCTTTATCTGAAATGTTCGGTTACTCAACTGATCTTAGATCTATGTCTCAAGGTAGAGCAACTTACTCTATGCTTTTTGATGCATATCAAGAAGTACCAAAAAATGTTTCTGATGAGATCATCAAGAAAAGAAATGGATAATTTAGCACATTGCTAAACTATCTTAAAAGCTCAGTCTAATGACTGGGCTTTTTTTTATTTTTTCTTTCTTGAATTAAATTCAGCAAAATTTAATTTTCTAAATTCTCTAAAATACCTAAAAATAGGGTTTTTATTCAATATTAAATCTTATAAAATACTTAAAAATATACATATTTAAACAAAATCAAAGCTATAATTAACTATAATCACAAACTTTTTTAATAAATAAAGGATAGTTTTTGTTTGGCCAATTAACCCAATCGTTAAAAGATACTGTTAACAAAATTCGATTTAAAGATGATATCAAAGCATTAAGTAGAGCCTCTTCAGAGTTAAAGAAAGCTTTATTAAAATCTGATGTACATCATAAGACAACAAAAGAATTAGTTACAAATGTAGAATTGGAAACAAAAAAGAATGGTATTGGACAACAAACATTTTTAAATGCCCTTCAAACAGAATTAAACAATATTTTAAACACAGCAGGAAATCAAGGGTTTGTATATTCTGCAAAGAATCCAGTTACAACTATTTTAATGACTGGATTGCAAGGTAGTGGTAAAACAACTACAACTGGAAAATTAGCAAATTATTTAAAAACTAGAAATAAAAAAGTATTAGTAGCAGCTGCCGATTTACAAAGATTAGCAGCAGTTGAACAATTAAAACAAATTGCTGCACAAATTGAAGTTGATATCTATTTTGATGACAACTCAACTGATCCAGTAGCTATTGCAAAAGGTGCAGCAAAAAAAGCAAAAGATGGAGCATATGATGTTCTATTAGTCGATACAGCTGGTCGATTAGCAATTGATGAAGAATTAATGGATCAATTAAAAGATGTAAGAGATGCTATTGAAGTTGATGAGATCTTTTATGTTGCAGATTCTTTAACTGGACATGATGCTACAAAGACTGCAACGACATTTAAAGAGAAAATTGGAATTGATGGAGTCATCTTAACAAAATTTGATGGAGATACAAAAGGGGGAGTAGCTCTTTCTATTGCTCATCAAGTTGGAGTTCCATTGAGATTCGTTGGTACTGGTGAAAAGATGCCAGACCTTGAAGTATTTATCCCCGATAGAATTGTATCTCGTCTTATGGGTGCAGGAGATATTGAAGGACTTGCTGAAAAAACTGCAGCAGTAATCGATGAAAAGAAAGCAAAAGCTGTTACAAAGAAAATTAAAAAAGGTGAATTCAACTTTAATGATTTTCTTGAACAACTTGAGATGATGAAAAAACTTGGGAGCATGAAATCAATCTTAGGAATGATTCCAGGTATGAGTCAAATGGCTGGTCAGTTGAAAGATATGGATTTGGAAAGCTCTGGAGAAATTGTACGAATCAAAGCGTTAATCTCATCTATGACTCCAAAAGAGAGAGAACAACCTAGCTTACTTAATCCAAGTAGAAAAAAAAGATTAGCACGTGGTTCAGGATTATCTGAAGTGCAAGTAAATAAGATTTTAAAGCAATTTAAAAATGCTTCAAAAATGGCTAAGAAACTTAGTACAAAAGGTGGCATGAAAGGGATGCAAAATATGCTTTCTCAAATGCAAGGCGGTGGAATGCCAAACTTACCAAGATAATGGTAAATAAGTTTTAGTATTGAGTTGTAAATTTTATGAATTTAGAATTCAATACTAAAGTATAATATAAAAGGAAAAAATATGACAGTAATTAGATTAACAAGAATGGGAAGAAAGAAAAAACCATTTTATAGAATCGTTGTAACAGACAGCAGAAAAAGAAGAGATAGTGGTTGGATTGAATCAATTGGTTACTACAACCCAGTTGCAGAACCAAAAACATTGAAAATTGATGAAGAGAGATTAAACTACTGGTTAAGCGTTGGTGCAAAACCAAGTGAAAAAGTTAAAAAATTAACTGCAAAATAATCACATGATTCAAGATTTTGTAGAAAGTTACGCTAAATTGATCGTAACAAATCCAGAGCTAGTTAATGTTGAAGTAAAAAAAGTTGACGACACATTTTCTGAAGTGACAATCTTTGCTCATCGTGATGATGTGGGTAAACTTATTGGTAAGAATGGAAATATGATCAATGCTTTAAAGACTATGTTAAATGGTTGCAAGGCAAAAGATAGCGTTTCTTACAAAATTCAAGTAGCGAGTGTAAACTAACACTATGTCTGGTTTGATATATGTAGCCAAACTTGGTAAAACAGTTGGTCTAAAAGGGCAACTAAAATTATATATTGAATCAGACTTTCCTACACAATTCAAAGCAGGAAATAGTTTTTATACACACAAAAATAAAAAACTTCAAATTGAATCTTATAATGATAAATCAAATACAATAAAGTTTGTAGGTATTGATGATATTGATGAAGCAAAAAAACTTGTAACTCAACAACTTTTTACGACTGAGGAACTTACAAGAGAAAACTGTGATCTTCAAGATAATCAGTATTTTTGGTTTGATATTATTGGATGTCAAGTAATTGAAAATGAACAAATTCTAGGAACCATTGTAGAGATACATAGATATCCAGTTGAAGATTACCTTGAAGTAAAAACATCAAAAGATTTAGTTGAAAAAGGTTTACCTAAAACTTTTTTGATTCCCTATAATGATTCTTTTGTTATCAATGTTGATATTGAATCAAAAACTCTATTAACTAACAATAGTTATGATATTTTAGCCAATAGCTAAAAATTACATCTACTTTCAAACTCTTCTTGAGTAAATTCTATTCTAAATGCATCTTTTGCAATATTTTGATTAATTTTTTCTAAGATTTTTTCTCTATTATCTTCATTCTCAAAAGGACCAATAAAAATTTGTGTCTGGTTATTCTTATATTTACAGACTGAAATTCTTGCATCAAGGTCTTTGATTTGAGATAGAAATGTATTATAAAGTTTATATTTTAATGTAGCTACTTGAACAAATTTTAGAAATTTTTCCCCTTCATATTGTTTAACAAGCAATTCCTCATCATTTTTATTGTCATCAACTTCTTCTTCAGAAATATCTAATACCTCTTTTGGTTGTTCTGTTTCAACTTCTGCTTGTTGTTGATCCTCTTTTACCATAGTATCATCTTGTTTTGTTGCTTCTTCAGTTGTAGAATTCTCTTGTTGTGCATTAGGTTCAGTAGTTTGGGCATTTTGTTCTGTTTTTGTATCCTCAATGTTTATTTGCGGTACTTTTTGTTCAATCGCTTCTTTCTCTTTTTGTTTTGCTTGATACTCTTGTTCTTTTTTGAGTTCTTCTTGTTTTTCTCTTTCTTTTTCTGGGTCTTCAACAAGTTCATATTTAGTCAATAAGGCTAATTTTCTATTAATTCTAGCCTCATTGATATCATCAGGTTTAAACAAATATTTTTCTTTTTCTGGAACAACCTCTACTTCTTGTTTAGGTGCTTCTACTTCTACTTTTGGAGGTTCTGGATCAAAGAATCCTGTAAAATACATCACGGCGCCAATAATAACAATAACTAATAAAAATCCTACTGTTCCAATAAGAATTTTTTGAACTAGTCCTAATTTTTTTTGAACACTATATTCTTGAATCTCTTCTTCAGTTGACTCTTCTGATTCTTCAGTAGTTTTTTCTGTAGTTTCAGATCCATCATCATATGTTTGTGTTTCATCTTCACCTGACTCATTATCAACTGATTCTAATTCGTTAGGTTCTGGTAATTGATTTTCATCAATTGCTTCAAGACCATCAATATCATTGGTATTTTTTTGAGTTGTTTCTAGCTCTTCATTTTTTTCTTCAGCCATCTATTTCTTGTTCTCTTTTTTCTCGTTGTCTATTTAAGATTTTTTCTTTATTTTTTAAGTAATATTGTCTTCTATACTCTTTGAGTTCTTCTTTTTTTCGTTCTCTATAAGCTTTATCGTATTCTAGTCGTTTATCTTTGTTCTGTTGGTAGTATTCTTGTTTTTTTTGTTTATATTCTTCAAGTTTTGCTGTAATCTGCTCTTTGCGTTCATCAATGTGAGTCTTCTGTCGTTTAGCGATCTCTTTGATTTTTTCTTCAAATCCCTCTAGTTTGAGTTCATTTTCATAATCAATAGAAACCCTTTTCTTTGTGTTCTCACGTTGTTTTTCAAGTTTCTTTTTTAGATAATATTGCCGTTTTTTTGCTTTATGTTCTTGAAACTTTTTTTCTCTAAGTCGTTTTAATTCAGCTAAATCCATTTATCGTGCTATTTATTATGATCTTTTTAATTGATTAACTATACCTAACATTGCATCTGTCGTTGTGATAGATTTTGAGTTTGCCTCATAGGCTCTTTGAGCTGTGATCAGGTCAACCATTTCATTGACTAATGCTACATTTGATGATTCAATCATCCCTTGTCGTAAAGATCCCATAGCATTTTCTGTGGGAAAGCCGTCAATAGGTGCTCCAGAAGCTTCTGTTTCAAGGAAAATACTGTCTCCAGAAGGTTTTAATCCAGCTGGATTTATAAAATCTGTAATTTCAATTCTTCCAAGTTGTGTAATTGTATTTGTTGTAGGATCGGTTGCCGAAACTGTACCATCCTTAGCAATAGAGACTTCTGTAAGATTTTGTGGAATATTAATGGTAGGCTCTAAAAGATAGCCATCTCCATTAACCATGTCTCCATTTGAATCAACTTTAAATGAACCATTTCTTGTATACCCGATATTTCCATCTGGCATTTGAATTCTTAAGAATCCTTTACCTTCAATTGCAATGTCTAGTGAATTACCAGTAAGTTTGAGGTTTCCTTGTAAAAAGTCTTTTTGAACTCCAGCCATCCTCACTCCGAGTCCAACTTCAATTCCTGTAGGATTGATTGTAGTTTGTGATGTAGATCCAGCTGCATAATTAAGTGCTTCATACATTAGATCTTGAAATTCTGCCCGACTCTTTTTGAATCCTGTTGTATTAACATTGGCGATATTGTTTGAAGTGACATCAATATTGTGTTGTTGTGCATTCATTCCAGTTGCAGCTGTATAAAGTCCTCTAAGCATAATACAATCCTTTTGTGTATAATTGATTGATTATATTTAAAGAACAATTAAAATTAGATTAAGAAATTATTAAATAAATCACTCCTTTTACGATTAAGTATTGTTTTAAAACAAATTAAATATAATCTAGCATCAAATAATTTTTATAAAGGTTGATTCATATGAAGATACTAATAGTTGACGATAGTTCTACAATGAGAAGAATTATAGGGAATGTAGTACAGCAACTTGGACATAGCAAAGAAGATTTCGATGAGGCTGAAGATGGTGTTAAAGCTTGGAAGCTATTGAGCGAAGGTCAATATGATGTTATTTTGACTGACTGGAATATGCCAAATATGAATGGGTTAGAGTTGGTCAAAAAAGTTCGAGCTGAAGGTGCTCATCAAAAAACACCTATTATTATGATTACTACAGAAGGTGGTAAAGGTGAGGTTATTACGGCGCTAAAAGCTGGAGTGAATAACTATATTGTAAAACCTTTTAGTGCAGACGTTCTAAAAGAAAAACTAGATGGTGTTTTAAAGTAATTAATAAGCCATAGATAATAACCGGGGAAGTTAACATGAGTATGAGTCAAGAAGAAATCGAAGCTTTGATGAATGGTTTGGATGCTGAAGAAGAAACACAAGCAGAAGAACCAGCAGGAGAAGAGCCATCGACTCAAGAAGATAGTGAAGAAACAGATTCTAATGAAGTAATGAGCGAAGATGATATTGAAGCATTGATCGCACAAACACAAAATCAAGAAACAGCAAGTGAAGAAGAAAATAGTGCGGAAGAAGAACCGCATGTAGAAGAGTTAGCTGTTGAAGAAAATATAGAAGATGTACCTGCACAAGAAGAAGAGAATGAAACATCGGTACAAGATGATGTAGATCAATTGTTAAATGGGATTGATATAACTGAAGAACATATCGAGCAAGAGCTACCAACTGTTGAGGATATTGAACCTAAAGCTGAAGCTCCAAAAGTGGATGTTGATCATGAAGCAATAGCAAGAAGTTGGACTGATAAACAAATTCAAGATGGAGTTTTTCCAATGCCTGTAGAAAAGAATACCAAGGTGGTAGAACAACTTTCTCAAGTAGCTACAGACAGTGAAGAGAAAGCGACAAGAATCTTTGATGTATTAAGTTATATTATGGATGAAAACCTTGTAGTTCAAAAAAATTCAAAAGAACTCGAAAGTTTTGTAGAATCACAAATAGCTCTTCTGAATACATTGAGTCAAAAGTTTCCTAATATTGATCTATTTAAAGAACATTTGGCAACTGCACAATCGATCCAAGGTAAAGGAAGTGAGATTGCAGCTAAAGTTGATAGTGAAAATATGCAACTTTTTGAAGCAATGGAGTTGATGCAATTCCATGATATCAATAGACAAAAGATCGAAAGAGTTATGTCGGTGATTCGAAAACTTAATGATTATCTCAATGGTATTTTTGAAGATGACAAAGATTATAAAGATGTAGCAGTTGCTAAACATATTCATGGAGATTCAAATAATGAATTGGTTGGTGATGATGATTTAGATGCTTTAATAGCAGAATTTGGAAGTTAAAAAGGACTTAAAATGAACCAAGGTGTATATCCACTAGCAGCAACAATGATTAATCAGCTCAATAGAGTAGATACGATTTCAAATAATCTAGCCAATCAAAATACTACTGGATTTAAACAAGATGGTTTAACTGAAGGAACATTTAATTACTATTTGCAACGAACTCAAATGGAAAATAAAACACCTACAAAATTAAATACTGTTACAAACAATATCCCTAAGATAGATGGAAAATATATTGATGACTCTCACGGAGTAATTAGACAAACAGGGAACAATTTTGATTTTGCATTAAAACAAAAAGATACTTTTTTCCAAGTTCGAAATGAAAATGGTGATATAGAACTTACAAAAGATGGTACATTTCATAATTTAGATGGAATGTTAGTAAATAAAAATGGATATTCTGTTTTAAGTATAGATGGGGAACCAATTGCTGTTGAAGATATAAATTTTGGACAGCAAATTGGAGTTGTAAAAACTTCCTTTGATAATCTAGACAAAGTTGGCAACAACAATTATAAGATCAAAGATCAAAATATGATTGATATTATTGAAGATAATGAAACTTATGTATTGCAAGGTGCATTAGAAACTTCGAATGTTAATGGTGTGAAAGCGATGGTAGCTTTGATTGACGCTCATAGAAGATTTGAACAAGCACAAAAAGCAGTCAATAGTATAGATACTATGAATCAAACGTTGATTGATAAAGTTGGACGACCGTCATAATTTAGTGATATAAACGAGGGAGAGAGATGAAACCAAGCAGTGTAACCGATCTATTATATGATCAATTGAGTTTTAGAAGTGATCGACAAAAAATCATTTCAAGTAACATTGCCAATATCAATACACCAGGATATAAAACAAAAGATATCTCTTTTGAATCAGAATTGCAAAAAGTACAAAATAAAAATGATCTTAAGATGGTGACTACAAATCAAAATCATATCCCTTTTGAACAAACGACGATTCAACCAACGCAACCTCAAGTATATGATGTAAAAGGGCTTCAAGAACAAAATGATGGGAATAATGTGAATTTAGATAGGGAAATGAGTCAAATGGCACAAAATCAAATTGCTTTTAATGCTTTACAGGCTTCAGTTAAAAAAGATTCAGCATGGCTGAAAGAAGTTATAGCAAGTTCTGGAAAGAATTAGAGTAGTATATGGATCAATTATTTAAATTTATTACAAATCTTAATGCGGCTCAAAGAGCTGTTGTTATTGGTGGATTTTCAGTTTTATTTGTTTTTCTAATTGGGCTATTAGTTTATTCTAATATTAAAGCTGAAGATGAAAAACTTAATTATACTATTGCATCGAGTTTAACTAAAAACCAAGTGATGCTAGCTAGTAGTGAACTTGAAAATGCTGGTATTCCATTTTCAATTATTGGAACAGGGAATAATTTAACGCTTCGAACGAATAAAGAATATATCAATATTGCTAAAATCAAGTTAGTTACTTCTGAAGCGGCAACTAGTAAACATACTGGTTGGGAGATATTTGAAAAATCTTCACTTGGAACAACCAATTTTGAGAATAATGTTAAATTCCAAAGAGCTTTAGAGGGAGAACTTGCACGAAGT
The DNA here is from genome assembly GCA_050304095.1 of Arcobacteraceae bacterium. Lineage (GTDB taxonomy): Bacteria > Campylobacterota > Campylobacteria > Campylobacterales > Arcobacteraceae > JAYEFX01. The sequence continues at coordinate 11,273 of JBNLDA010000051.1, forward strand.
TTAGAATCACTTTCAGGAGTGTTGTCTGCAACAGTGAAAATTGCTTTTCCAAAAGATACGATTTTTACAGAGAAAAAAACTCCACCTAGTGCCTCTGCAGCATTGAAGCTTAAGCCTGGAGTTTTTTTAACACAAAAACAAATTGATGGTATCAAAAACTTTATCGCTTCAGCCGTTCCAAAACTTACTAGCGAAAATATTAATTTAATTGATCAAGATGGATCATTATTAGAGCGAACCACTGATGATGTAGAAGCGCAAAAATTCACAACGCAACAAACATATAAAGAAGATCTTGAAAATAATTATGAAAAAAAGATCATTAATTTATTAGAACCAATAGTTGGAGTTGGACGAGTAATCGCAAAAGTTACAGTAGATTTAGACTTTACAAAAAGAGAATCGCAAAAAGAGATATATGATCCAGAGGGGACTATACGAAGTCAGCAAACGACTGAATCAACTTCAACAAATCAATCTACAGCAAATAATACAGGTGGAGAAGCTGGAGTTGATAATAATATTCAAGAGCCAGATAACGCAGGTGGTGGAACTAGTGGGAATAGTAGTGCAGAAGAAGCTAAGACTATTACTAATTATGAGATCACTAAAGAGATAGTGAGTCAAAAAGATAATAGTTTTGCAACTTTACGTAAGATTTCAGCTGCAGTGACTTTTGATAGAGGCGTTTTAGCTGAGGGTGAAAATAAAGATGAATATGTTAATAATCTTATCAACTTAGTTGAAGGGGCTGTTGGATTTGATCCAGCTCGTGGTGATATAGTAAGAGTAAAAGATTTTATTTTTCCTGCATTTAAACCTCAATTAGGTGAAAATGGACAACCAGTTGCGGTTGGAGGTGGTGATACAACTCCAGGAGAAGATATCGGCCAACCTGATACAATTAGCCAAGTCAAATCAATTCTTAAAGATCTGGGTGAATATATCCAATATTTAATTGCGGCAATTTTATTCTTTGTATTTTATAAAAAATTCATTGCTTCACATGAGGTAGTGGTTTTAAATGATCAAAATTCGACACGAAGTGGTTTTGGTGGAGGTGACGATGATACCATTATCACTGATTATGAACATGAATTTGATGTGGGCACAGCTCATGGAAGACTTAAAGCAAAAGTAAAAAGTCAAATCATGAACAATATTGATGGTCTTGATGAAGAAGATGCAGCAAAATATGAAGTTTTAATTGAGCATTTAGATAAAGAGATCAATGATAATCCAGAGCAAATTGCAGAAATGTTAGAGATGTTATTGAGCGAAGGTGACTCAAAACTCAAAACTAAGAAAGCTTCTTAAGGGTAAATAATGTCACAAAACACAGCTGAAAGTCATGAGATTTTAAAAGGGATGTCAATGTTAGATAAGGTTGCACACTTTTGCATCCTTATTGGTGAAGAAGCAACGGTTAAGATTTTTCAACATCTCCCAAAAAATTATGTCGAAGAGGTATCGACAGCGATTACGCAAATTAGATCGATTGATAAACAAACCTCTTTAGCAATCTTAGATGAATTTCATCTATATACTAAAACAAAAGGTTTTATTAGTTCTGGTGGATTTGATTATGCAAAAGATATTTTATATAAATCGCTTGGAAAAGGGGAAGCTGATGAGGTTCTGGCTAGACTTTCAAGAATTAAGTTAGCTTCACAGTCATTTAATTATCTAGATGCTATTAATCCAAAGCAACTTGCAGACTTTATTAAAGATGAATCACCTCATACAATCGCAGTAGTTTTATCGCATATGGAACCCGTTGGATCAAGTGCAGTATTGATGCAATTGGATGAAGATATTCGTGTTAAAGTAACCATGCAAATGGCAACCATTAAAGATGTTTCACCTGATGTTGTAAGAACAATCTCCGTGGTACTTGAAAAGAAATTAGAATCATTGTTATCTTCTATCGTTGATGTTGGTGGAGTTAAAGTGGGATTAGACAATGTCAATGATGTAAAAAAGACATTCACTGACATGTATGGACGTCTTTCTAAAAAGAAAGGTGTCAATGTTAAAGGAATCCTTCTT
>JBNLDA010000052.1:0-13125 GCA_050304095.1 Arcobacteraceae bacterium
ACTATTCCTTCAAGTTTAAGCTAGTTTCATAATTAAAGAAGCTTCAACTCATCTTCGGTTACGAAGTGATCGTATGATGCAACTTCTACGCCTGTAACATCAACTTCATCAAGAACTCCATCAGTTCCTACAACAAAAATACATCTACAAGTGATACCAGCTAATGCACCGTCTGCAATTAATACACCATAAGCATTTGCGAAATCTTTGTTTCTAAAATCAGATGCTACTGTTAAATTTTCGATTCCTTCAGCTGTACAAAATCTACCAGCTGCAAAAGGTAAGTCCATAGAAACTACAGTCGTTTCAACTCCTGATACTGCTGCTGCTTGCTCATTGAATTTTCTAGTTTCAGCTGCACATACTGGAGTATCAAGTGATGGAACTACAACGATAAGTTGAGCACAATCTTGAGCACCACCAACTACTTTATCTGCTAAACCATTTGAGTTTACTACTGTAACTTCTGGAGCGTTATCTCCAACGTTTAATTGATTTCCTGTTAAATTACAAACATTACCTTTTAATGTAACTGTTGCCATGTTTTTCCTTTGTTATTTTGTTTTTGTACGAAAATTGTAGTTTAATTAGGATAAAATTAGTCTTAATTTGAAAATTTAAAATTTCTTATATGTCTAATGTTTAAAATTAGAGAAATAATTTGGATAAATTATCACTTATTAAAAAAGACAATCATTGTGTATTATTTTGGATTACTAAAATTTTTGTGCAGGTTTAAATCAATTCAGCCACTGAAAACTAGTTGGGTTTGAAAGGAGGTTGGATGCTCACAGTGACTGAATAGATTTAAATTATTCTGAAAGTATTATGACATATTTTATCATTTTATATTCAGATATATTGTATAAAAAATATACAATATAAATAGAGGATTTAAAAATCCTCTATTTATTAATAACTCAATATTTGTGTATTATTATCTATAAGCTTTTCTGCTACCATTGGTGGTTTAGCAACTGTTACACCCTCAAGTAAATCATCTGTTGTTTTTCCAGCATTTGGTAAATATGGAGGACAAATTTCAACTTTTGTTCCACTAGCTAGTAAATTCTTCAATAACATTTGTGGTGACATATCTTTTGGTTTCAATTTTACTTCTTTACTATCTTTTATCACTAAATCACCTGCTTGTCCACACATTAATATTTCAACATTTGCACCTTTTTTCTTTGCTTGAGTTGATAATACCATGGACATCAATTGAGTGACACTATCTCCACTCGTAACAACTACCATAAGATTTTTTGCATTTTCACTTGCATTAGCAAATGCAGGAGCTAGTAATACTCCAATTAAAATTGAACTTGAAAGTACTTTTTTCATTCTGATTCCTTAATAAATAATTTTTTAGATGAGAATTTTATTAAGTTATACTTATGAAAAAATTAATTTTTAATTATGATTTTGTCATTTATATTAATTGTTAGCTTAGAGGTCAAACCTGACCTCTTACTTATTTATTTAATGAAGAAGCAATAATGCTTAAAAATTCGTCTTTAGTTTTTTTCTCTTTTTTAAAGATTCCACGAAGTGCTGAAGTAACAGTAGTAGAACATATTTTTTCTACTCCTCTCATCTCCATACACATATGCCGTGCATCAATGACCACTGCCACTCCAAGAGGTGAAATAGCTTGGTTAATCGCATCAGCAATTTGCTCAGTCATTTGTTCTTGTATTTGAAGGCGTCTGGCAAATACATCCACTACTCTTGGGATTTTAGATAACCCAACTACTTTCCCATTTGGAATGTATGCAACATGCGCTTTTCCGATGATTGGTAACATATGATGTTCACACATCGAATAAAATTCAATATCTTTTACAACTACCATTTCATCATTACTACTGGTAAAAAGTGCAGATTGGATGATCTCATTAGGGTCTTGTGAATAACCACTACACATAAACTCCCATGCTTTTTTCACTCTTGCTGGAGTCTTAACAAGACCTTCTCTATTAACGTCTTCCCCTAAATGCTCTAACATATTCTTTACTGATTGTTCAAAATCAATATTACTCAAAACTATCCTTTAATTTAATACTTTTCCAATATCCCATAGTGGAATAAAAATTGCTAACATAATCCAAACAATGAATAATGCCATCACAAATAAAAAAATTGGTTCAACCAATTTTATAAAACGCTCAATAAGTTTATTGAATCGCTGTTGAAATATATTGCTTATTTTACCAAAAATAAGATCAAATTGATCACTGTTATGCCCAACGAGGATTAATTTCACGATTAAAGGATCAAAAATTTTATATCTACTTACTACTTGATCAAGCTTCATACCTTTATTTATTTCAGATGAAATATGAATGAATATGATTTTTATATAGTTATTCTGAATTACTGGTATCACTTTTTCTATCGCTTCTTGTAAAGTAAACTTTTGTTCTAAAAGCAAATGCATTGTTTTAAATATCACTAATAGTTCAAACCATAACACAAGTTTACGAACAATGAATATCCTGGTTACAATTACCTCATCAATAATCATTCGATATTCATTTTTTGATCTATATTGATAATAAACAAAAGCTACAATGAAAAATATTAATCCTAATATAAAAAGTAAATATTCACTGATAAAGTCTTTCATATCCAATAAAAGTTTTGTTTGTAATGGCAATTGATCTCCAAATTGTGTAAATAATGGTTCAAATTGAGGTAATAAATAGATAAATATAGTTGCAATAGAGATCATTAATGTACTAAATAAAATAATTGGGTACTGAAATGCTTTTTTTAATTTTTGTTGGCTTTCTAATTTTAATTCTAAAAGTTGCACTAAAATTTTTATAGCCCCTTTAAGATCGTCATTTCTTTGTCCTAAATCTAAGAATATGATCGGGAGTAAACCTAGTGTATTTTTATCTTGAATAAGTCTATTTTTAAATAAATTTCCCTGTTGTACCGTTGTATACATCGTATCTAAAATTTTTATCAATCTCTTATTTGATTCATTGGACTTTAATAACTGCAATGTTTCAATTAAAGATAAATTCGCATCTAACATTAATTGCATTTGTGAAAACATTTCTATGATCATTTCTTGAGAGACGCTTTGTTCAAAGAAGTTAATTTTTTCTATCATAACTCTTGTTTGCACACGCTTTGTATCTCTTCTATGGTTGTCAGACCATCAGCAACTTTTCCTAATCCATCTTGATAAAGTGATTGAAAATGTATAGTTTTTAAATATTCTTTGATCTCTTGCTTATTAAAATCTTTTTTTATAAATTCAGTTATATTTTCATCAATTTGCAATAATTCACTAATCACCATTCTGCCACTATAGCCAGTAAAATTACATTGAATACACCCTCCTTTATTATTGCAATGTTTACAAATAGAGCGAACCAATCTTTGAGCCAATACGGTTTTTAATGTTGCACTAATTAAATAAGGTAATGCCTCAAGATCCAATAACCTATCAATAGTACTTAATGCGTCATTAGTATGCAATGTAGCCAATACTAAATGACCAGTTAGTGCTGCTTGTAAAACTATCTGTAAAGTTGGAGCATCTCTTATTTCACCTATCATTATCACGTCTGGGTCTTGTCGCAAAACATCTTTTAAAGCTTTGGCATATCCAAAAGAAATTGTTTCATCAATTGCTATTTGCATTAGATAATCAATTTTATATTCAACTGGGTCTTCTAAAGTAATGATCTTTTTTTCTTGCAAATTAAGTTGATTGAGTAATGAATACAGTGTCGTAGTTTTACCACTTCCTGTGGGACCCGTCACTAGTATCAATCCTTGATTTTGATTGAGTGTTGAGTTTAAAATATCAAGTGATCGTTTTGATATTCCAAGTTCTTCAATTTTGTTTGAGGATTTTGAAGGTTGTAAAATCCTAATAACAATAGATTCTCCATCATTGATTGGCATGATTGAAACTCTAAAGTCATATGATTTTGTATCAATTTTCTTCGAAAACCTACCATTTTGTGGAAGTCGTTTTCTCGATATATCCAATCCTGATATTACTTTGATAACTGCACTGATCACTGGATAAAACCCAAAACCAAATTTCATTGTCTGTAGCAATTTACCATCAATTCTCAAACGTATGATCAGTCCATTTTGAACTGTTTCAATATGTATATCACTACTATTCTTTGTTATTGCTAACTTTATTAATAAATGAAAAAATTGATCCATCTCATTTTGTGCAAAATCACTTGAGCTCATAAGCCTTTTTACTAATATATAAATTTGTTTCTTTTGTATAAAATCTTGATATGTCTGTTTAATTTCCATTGAAGTGTAGAGTTTTTGTTTGATTGGAACAGAAAATTTCTTTTTTAAATCTTCACTGATATTTTGTTCTAATCTATCTGATATTGCTATGATTATATTTAAAGGAGTTTTCTCTATGATCAAAACTTCATTCTGGCGATAATTTTCAATACTTCTATCATCAGTTAAACTATAATCAATGATTTCATTCAGGATGTTATACATCATCGATCCTTAGTATAATTTGTTTCTCTTTGTTTCTTAAAACAACACTTTTATCTTCAATCTTATAGACTCTGTACGTTTTAAAAACATCTCCTACCTGTACTAAATTTTTATCAATAATGGCACTATTTTCAATGATTGCCAATAGTGTAAATTCTTGATTAGGAATGTTAAAGATAAATGGATTTTGAATATTTTTTCTATCATTACTTACCTGATATCTATTCAACTTTTTTCCAATATCTAAATTTAATTTTATTTTATTTATATCCATTTGTATCGATCTAATTTGAACAAGTGCCTCTTTATTTTCAAGGATATTTAGAAATTCCAATAACCCCTCAATCTCTCCATGAAGTTCAAATTCTACTTTGTCAAAAAGATGTTTTATTTTATACACATTGATATTTGTTTGATTGGTATATTTTTCAACTCTAGAAATAAATTTTTCGACATTAAATTGTTCTAATGTATTTATTATCTCATCATGTGCCTTTTTTTGCATAAAGTTATTATTTGTTGCTTTTATTGGATTTAAAAAAATATATATACCTAACAATAAAATAGGGATCACAAGCAAAAAAGATCTTTTAAACATCTTGAATCTTTATTTTTGCATTGTAGATTTTTAGATTCTCATCAGCTTTTACATATTCTAAAATGGCTCTATTTTGATATAAAGAAAGTAAGCTATACAGATGATTTATATTGTATGCTTTTGCATTGATAATATATTGATTGTCTACATATTTAAAATCTGTTATTGTAATATTCAGTGTTACAAAATCTTCAAATACTTTTTGCAACTTTGGCATAAAAGCATTCTTATTAATTAAATGCTGTGTATCATATTTATTACTTTTAGAATCACCTTGAGTATTAAAATTATAATAGCTATATCCAATTGCCATTAGACAAAAAATATAAATGATGTAATAAAATGAGAAGTAGTTTGAATGTGTCTTGTTCCAATCCAACACTTCTAACTTATAACTGTTTTCATATAATTGCTTATATTGATCATCTAAAACTTCTACAATATTTAATGATTGAAAATTAAATTTATCTATAACAAACATTTTTAAATCTTCAATACTATAATCTACACTATTATTCTGAATGAGTAAAATTTGTTTTTTATCCACTACAACAAAATAGTTTGAAGTGATGATTAAAGTTGAACTTTCATCATTTACTTCTTCTAATAATATTTGTGGTTCTATGATAGGGTTTTTCATTTTTTCATATATTGCAATAACGCTATATGCTTGAAGGGGCTCTAAGTAAAGAGCTTTATAATGTGTGAAGGGTTTTGAATGATTAAAATATTGTTGAATTAAAGAGGGGATTTCTTTAGATTCAAGAGGCTGTTCAACATAAATAAGATCACTATAAATTCTTTCGTATGGTATTAACATACAAAATAATATAATAATAATTTTTATAGTTATCTTATATGTTTATTTTTAGTCAATATGGTATCCTAAATCTTGTAGATCTTTTTTATTTTTTGTCCACCCTTTTTTAACAACAACATATAGTTCTAAAAAGACTTTTTTTCCTGATAGTTTTTGGATTTTTTCTCTGGCAGCTTTTCCTACTCTTTTAATTGTTGTCGCACCTTTTCCTATGATCATCCCTTTTTGCGTAGATTTTTCAACCACAATTTTTGCTTTAATCACATCAATATCAGATTTTTCTTGAATTTTTTCTATCACTACATCTGCTTCATAAGGGATCTCATCACTAAGATTTTCAAAGATAGATTCTCTAATAAATTCTCTATATATCTCTCGTAAATGATCTGTTGTTAGTATCTCTGGATCATATAAATAGGGATGCAATGGTAGATATTTTACAACTTCATCTAAAATTTGAGCTTGTTTTTTCCCTTTTTTAATAGAGATTGGAACCACATCCAAATACTGATCACCATATCGTGTATACTCATCCATTTTCTCTACTAATTGTGTATGAGTTACAAAATCTGTTTTAGTTAGTACAACAATATGAGGAACATTTTTTGTATTTTTTGCTAAAAATTCTTCATAATGCGTGAGCTTATCGGTTACTGGAGCCAAGAATAAAATCAAGTCACAATCACCCATGGCTTTGAGTGCTTCATCAAGCATAAATTGATTGATCAATTTTTCTTTTTCATGAAGTCCTGGAGTGTCAACAAAAATGATCTGGTCATCATTATGCATCACAATGATATTAGATCGTTTTCTAGTGGCATTGGCTTTATGGGAAACCATTGCGATCTTTTCACCAACAAGCCAGTTTAAAAGAGAACTTTTTCCAGCATTTGGTCGTCCAATGACCGCTACATATCCTGTTCGTGTATTATCTTTTCGTTCTAACATTTTATAGTCCGTATACACCAAATTCTCTTGGTTCTGGTGCAATAAATTCATAATCAAAAATTCGTGTAATGTGTGAGTGTAACAATACTCTATTTACATTGGCTGCAGGTTTACCATAAGTCATATCCCCAATGATTGGATAGTTTAGATGTGCTAAATGTACTCTAATTTGGTGCGTTCTTCCAGTATCGATTACTACTTTTACTTTGCTCTTATTCCCCTCAACTAAAAGTGGATACACATGAGTCGTTGCAGGTTTTCCTTTTTTCTTATCAATCTTACTACGAGCTGTTTTTCCTTTGATAGTAATAATAGGTAAATCAATTGTTTGTTCTTCTATAAACTTTCCTTCAACAATAGCTATATACTCTTTATATACATTATTCTTTGCAAATTCACCGATTGCTTTTTTTCTAAAATCTTCATTTTTAGCAAATAGCATTACTCCACTAGTTTCTTTATCAAGCCGATTCAGCAATATTGCATCAGGAAATTGTTCACATACTTCATCAGCATTCATAAATGGAGGTTTATTCACTGCCAAAATATCATTATCTTGAAAAATAACTTTCACTTTATCAAGTTTTTTTACTGTAAAGTTTGTTTTATCTGATATCTCACCTCTAGCTATCATAATTTTTTTACCTTGAGCTGTTACCAACCCTTTGTCGATAAGCTCTTTTGCTTTAGAGTTAGAGATTCCCTCTTGAATTGCTAATAATTTATATGCTTTTTCTGTTGCCATGTTTATTTTTCCTTGTTGTATTTGGCTATAACTTCAATAATTGGATTGATATCTCCAACCATTTGAAGAGAACTTTGTGGTAATGAATCTATATTTTGTAACGTTTGTTTTAATTCATCATCTTCAATGATCACATAATCATTAATTGCTTCAAATAATGATTTTTGATTGAATATTCTTTTACCACTAATGAGCTTGACATTAAAAAATGCTGGTTCAATTGGGTTGTGTCCACCAACATTTGCAAAAGCTCCACCTAAAATTACCACATCACTAATTGCAAAGATATTTATAAGTTCCCCCATACAATCAACGAGTATTATATCACTTTCAAAGTCATTTTGTTGTGAATATCGATGATAAGTGATATCTGTGTCTTTTATTTTTTCTTGAATGAGTGCATCTACACTTTCAAATCTTTCTGGATGACGTGGAACAATCACCAATCTTCCCATACTTGGATCATATACATCTAAAATCAGCTCTTCTTCTGTTTCATGAGTACTTGCTGCAGTGATCATAATGCCACTAGGCTTACTTAAATCCTTTGTTTTCTTTGGCAAGTTAGCTAATTTTATATTCCCAATCACTTCAACTTTTTTTGCCCCAAGTTCCAATAATCTTTCTTTATCAATTTGACTTTGCGCAAAAACATGATCGATAAGTTTAAATATTTGTTTATATACAAAAGAAAATCTTTTATACGATTCATAAGATTTATCACTGATTCGAGCATTGATCAACATTGTTGGAGTTCTCTTAATGTGTGCTGATAAAAACATCATATACCAAAGTTCTGCTTCCATCACTACCAATACTTTTTGTTTGGTTATCCAAAAAGGTAAAAACAATTCATACGGTAAATATCGTACTTGCTTTACTTGTTGTGATGCCGTTTCAAAGCCAGTATTTGTAATAACTGATATAACACTCTTATCAAACTTCTCTACTAAAGGTTTTATTGCTTTTGCTTCTCCCATAGAACAGGTATGAAACCAAACATTGCCTTTTTCAAAACTAGAATTATCTTTTAAAAAAAATCGTGCAGGAATTGCATCTTTATATTTTGGATTTCGTGATTTAAAAAGTAAAAATGGGATTGCCAAGATCCAAAGGATCAAGGCTAAAATATAATAAAAAAAAGTAAACAGACTCAAATATTAAGCCTGAACACTCTCTTCTTCTTTGTAAAGAATTCTTCCACAATGTGGGCAAGTAACGATTTCTTCAGATCTGATTACCTCAGTGTAAGTTTTATCGTTAATTTTCATGTAGCATCCATAACACGCTTGTTTTCTAACTGGAACAACCGCAGTATCTTTTGCCCATCTTTTGATCTTTTCGTAGAAGATTGAGATTTTTGAATCTATTTCAGGAACAAGCTTTGCTCTTTTTTCAGAAACTTCTGCTCTTTCTTGGTTTAATTGCTCAATATTTGCATTGATTGCTTCTTGCATCTCTTTGATTTCTGCATTTTCAGCTTCTAGTTTTTCTTTTAGTTCAGCTAATTCAGATTCTTTGTTTTCAACAATTGCATCAAATCTTGCGATCTCTTCATTTGCAAATGAAATTTGCTCTTTAGCAATTTCTTCTTCTAATTGTAAAGCTTTCATCTCTTTTTCTGTTTGAACTGCAGAATTTTTCTTTGCAATGTCATCAAGTTTATCTTTTAATTCTGCCAAATGAATATCATTTTTCATTCTTTTTGATTTTGCTTCATCGATCACTTTATATGATTCTTCGATTTTTTCTTGCAATTCATTAGCAGTTTGCATAAATACTTCAAGTTTTTCTTTTTCTTGTTCAATTTTTGGCTCGAATGAACTGATTAACTTGTCATAATCACTTAATTGTACGAGTTGTTTTAAATATACGTTCAATATATTTCCTTTATTTAATTATAGTCGAATGGATTTTTTGAAGTCGTTATTATAGCTTTTATTTGATTTAATTTCAAATATTCTTCTAACAATCCCTTAATCATGGGCGCGAAGTGCTGTTCACTTTCATAGTGTCCTATATCGATTAAGTTGATATTTCTACTTTGTGCTTCCATTGCATCATGGTATTTTATATCACCAGTCAAGAAACAATCTGCTTTTACATAAGGAATTAAAGACATTCCAGACCCAGTACAAATTGATACAGATTTAATATGTTCATTAGCGTTCGTAGTTTTGAGTGTTTGTAAACCTAATTTATCTTTTATATATTGTTGTAAATCTTCAAAACTCATATTGACTTCAGCAGTACACAAAAATTCTTCACACACAGCCTCTTTAAATCCTAAAACCTCTTTTGTGACATATTGATTCAAATGTGTTTTATCAATATTAGTATGCATTGAAATAAGTGCAATATCTTTTTTAATAAGTTGTTGTAAAATTTTCGTTGCATAAGAATCAAAATTAACTGTTTTAAGTGGACTAAAGATCAATGGATGATGAGTAATGATCAAACTATTTGGCTGTGCATTTTCAACTAAATCCAAATCAAGATCAAGTGCAATGACAACTGAATCAAATTCTTGGTCCATTGAACCAACTATCAAACCACTATTATCCCATTTTTCTTGTAATTCAAATGGACTAAGAGCATCTAAATGTTGGTAGATATCTTTTATTTTCAATATTTTTCCTCTTATAAATGTCGATGTTTTAAGCTAGTTCACACTACAAAGCTTTTCTCACAACGACTTAATTCACTTCGCTCATTTTCGTCGATACGCTTCGCTAGTTCACACCAGTCTTTTGCGTATGTTCTTAACATACAAGCAAAAGCCAGAAAGATCGGAAAGACTCAATCAATTGAGTCTTTCTAAACGATCTTTCTCCTGCTCTTTATACATCACGGCACATCCTTGAGCAAGTTCTCGAACTCTTAAGATATAGTTTTGTCTTTGTGTTACTGAGATCGCTTTTCTTGCATCAAGCACATTGAAACAATGACTTGCCATCATACATTGATCATATGCAGGTAATGGAAGTTCAGCCTCCAAACATTTTTTACACTCATCAAAGGCATCATCAAAATGTTTAAATAGCATATCAGTACTTGCTACTTCAAAGTTATATTTAGAAAATTCATATTCCCCTTCAAAGTGAATATCTTTGTATGTAGTTGTCCCAAATTCATTTTCATTCCAAACGATATCAAATACATTATCAACCCCCTGAAGATACATAGCAAGTCTTTCTGTTCCATAAGTAATTTCAACTGCAACTGGATCACAAGGAAGCCCTCCAACTTGTTGGAAATAAGTAAATTGTGTTACTTCCATTCCATCAAGCCACACTTCCCATCCTAGACCCCAAGCTCCTAGTGTTGGAGATTCCCAGTTGTCTTCAACAAATCGAATATCATGTTTTGACAGATCAAGTCCCAAATACTCTAATGATTGTAAATATAAATCTTGAATATTATCTGGACTTGGTTTGATCAATGCTTGAAATTGATAGTATGATCCAAGCCTATTTGGATTTTCTCCATATCGTCCATCAGTTGGTCTTCGACTTGGTGCAACATATGCTACACTCCATGGCTTACTATCCAAACTTCGTAACAATGTTGCAGGGTGAAAGGTACCAGCTCCACTTGGAATATCATAAGGTTGCACAATGTTGCATCCTTGATCAGCCCAAAATTGTTGTAGTTTTAATAGTAATTGTGTAAATGTAATCATAAATTGTTGCCTTTTTAAAGTGAAAGTTCTTTGTTTATTTTTTTCTTATCAAATCCACATATCCAAGTATTGCCTATCAAAATCACAGGTGCACCTTTACACCCATGTTTAATGCAATCTTGCATCGCATTTTTATTCTTGCTTACATCGATTTGATTGTATTTTATTTTTTTACTTTTTAGGTAAAGTTTGAGTTCGTCGCAGTGTCTACACTTTGGAAGGGTAAATACTGCAACGGGTTTTTGCATTATAAAATTACCTCGATTTCTCTTGAGTCATTTTCTACTTTTTTCTCTTTAACGACTCTATCTTCTTTTAATTTTACTGCTAATTCTCTATCAGTAGTTGCTAAAATTTGCATTGCTAAATAAGCCGCGTTCATAGCTCCTGCTTTACCAAGTGCAACTGTTGCAACTGGCATTCCTGAAGGCATTTGAACTGTTGAAAGCATAGCATCCATACCATCCATCGCTCCACCTTTCATAGGTACCCCAATAACTGGTTTTGTAGTTGTAGCAGCCACTGCTCCAGCTAAGTGTGCAGCCATACCCGCTGCAGCAATAAATACTTGAGCACCTTTTTGCTCTGCACTTTTAATATAATCTTTTGTTCTTTGTGGAGATCGGTGAGCTGAAGAGATAATCAACTCATATTTAACACCAAAAATTTCAAGTGTATCTGCACAGTTTTTCATCACTTCATAGTCAGATTTACTTCCCATAATAATCGAAACAAAGTTCATATTTTTACCCTTATGTAATAAATTTATTGCGATTATATCTAAAAAGCTATTAATTTTGAAAGTATTGAATTGAGTCTACTTAGAAAAGGAAGAATCCAATTCTAAGAATCAAATGTTGCTCCATACGTTCGTATGTGATTTTGATGCAGAGCATAGGTCATATCGACTGTGAAGTTTTCATTTGACATAATAAACACTACTTCAGGCTCATAATGTTTATACGCTTCTAAAGCTAAAGCGATGTAATGCTCATTGGTATAATCTTTGAGATCATCATCAGTGGTATCTAAAATATGAAGTCCAATCTCTTTGTCTCCAATTGCATTAGTAAGATTCGCCAGCAGTTCAACACCAAATTCTTCTGTTTGTTGTCGTCCTATCCATAATACATCAATCTTTGTTTTATCATTTAAAACCAAACAAGGTATGATTGGAGCAATTCCACCACCAGTAACCACAATCAAAATATGATCATAAACTGCATGTTGATACATAAATCCTTTATGTCTATTTGGCTTAATAGTGCAGTTATCTAATAAAAATTTGTCTTCATTCGCCCCATACACTACTTCTGAGGTTCTGTCTCCAGCTGGTGTGATATAGAATGTTCTGTTGTTCATATCATTAAAGTGATACATTGAGTCCCCAAATGGATGGAATTGTTTATTGGCTAAACTAATTCGTGCATAGGTTCCAAAACTAGGTTTTCCTTCTACTTCAATTCCAATTACATGCGGTCCAGTGTGTACTAATTTTGGCTTAATCTTTTTTACCCCAAGCCAAGGTGCGATTAACATACCAATAATAAAAACAATAAATATAAAATGAGGTTTTGTTAATATTTCAATAAGGCTTAATCCATTGTCTAAATTTACTTGAAAATAGTAAATCACTAATAAAGTAATTGAAGTATATCCAACATATCTATGGATATTTTCAAATGTATTATGATGTCGACGTCTAAAAACTGCCAAAGCACTGATCATAATCAAGATCAACATTCCTATTAAGGCTAAAACAGTAATGTTTTCTTGCAATACTAAACTATATTGATAATGAATATACAGCCAAACTAATGTTGATAACG
>JBNLDA010000053.1:0-13110 GCA_050304095.1 Arcobacteraceae bacterium
AACGCAGATTATCTTATCGCCAATCTTTCTTGTAGCATAAATAGTACCTTGTAGTTTTGGAAAAAAATATTTTGGATAGGTTAGTGGTGTTATTTCAACAATATCTATGCCATCAGGATTTTCAAGTGTTTGCACGATATCCATTGCATCATCATAAGAATCAAATTGAATACACCAGTCATCAAATTTCATATTAAAATGTTGTAAATCTTCATCTAAAAAACCACCAGCTAATGATTGTAAAGCAAAAATAGACATAACACCTTCTTTTTAATATCGAAATTTTCATTCTTTTCAAATTATACCAAATCTAGCCACTAAAAATTCTCTATAAGCAGAACCTCATCATAAAATAGGCTTGATTTTTGTACAATAAAAAATTAAAATTCTAAAGGTGATTCATGCAAATACGAGTTTATTACGAAGATACAGATTGTGGAGGAGTGGTCTATCACTCAAACTATCTTAATTTTTGTGAACGCGCACGAAGTGAATTTTTCTTTGAAAAAGGGTTAAGCCCCCACCAAGACAATGCTTTTTTTGTAGTCAAACATATTGAGGCAGACTATATCAAATCGGCAGTTTTTGCAGATATTTTGGATATCCAAACCAATGTATTACAGATTAAAGGTGCTTCGATGCAACTAGAACAAAAGATATTCAAAAATAATGAGCTTTTATTTACTATGAATGTAACGGTTGCTTATTTGATCAATGGAAGACCTGGAAGAATCCCACAAAAGATCAAAGAGCTATTTAGCTAAAAGTACCTCTTTAACATCTTCATATGTTTTGGCATTAATCTCAAATTCATATTTCACATCTTCAATCTTATCTAAAACTATAATGGTACTCAGATCATAAGGGTTAGAAGTGATATATTCTCGAAGTTTATTTTCTTGCTCAATCGTTAGTGGATTATAAAGTAAATGCAATACATTTTCATAACTCACCCCAAAAAAATTATTCAAATACTGTAGATCAATCAATTTCACTTCATTACGATTAAGATAATGCACTCCTTTGATCTCATATTCTACTCTTCCATTGGCTCTACCATTTTGTAGTGTTGAATAGTTTAAAATATAAGAAGGTACCACTGTTTTATTTTGTCTTATAAGTCCAGATAAAAGACGATAGTTCAAAAATCGTTGTTTCACTATTTGGTAAGCAACCTCTTCACTTTCATAAACATTTCGTAAATTATACAGTTTGAGTCTCTCTTCTATACTTTCTGGTAAAATTTGTTGATTGAATGGACTGATCATCTCATCCATCAGTTTATTTTGATGTTCTCTTTGAGGGGTAAGGCCAAATAAACACCCACAATAATTTTGTCGATACAAAGAATGTTCTTTTACAACTTCACCTTGTATTTGTGTTCCACTGCCACTTCGATAATCTCTAAATATCCATTCACATCCAGTTTTTTCTTGAAGATTTTGTCCAATAGTTTGTAGTTTGTCTTGTGATTTTTTAGGAGAGATAAGTAAAGTTGTTGTGAATTTATCATGTCCTAATTCAAGTGCTTTTTGTACTGTTGTTTCAAGTCTGTTGTCAAAACAAACCGTACATCGATCCCCTTTTTCAGGTTCATTTTCTAATCCTTTGACATTAGAAAGCCAAGTATCTAGATCATAGTTCCCTTCAAGTAATTCAATGCCAAGTTTTTGACAGCTATACTCCACATCTAAGTACCGCAATCGATACTCACTATAGGGTTGGATATTAGGATCATAAAAAAATCCAACTATTCTTTCATTAGGATATTCTTCTTGAATTGATTGTAAAAAATAGTGACTGTCAACAGAACAGCAAATATGTACGAACAACTATTCACTCCTTTTTAAGCCAATTATAGTAAAATTATTCCTAATAATCATTAAAGGGAGTATTTTAATACTCTTTGAGTAAATAATGTGGAGTGATAAAGTATGAAAAAAAAGCAAATTCACATAGATAAAGAAGCAGTTGCAACTTTAGCAATGGTGAAAGAAGGATTGCTTTCTCCAATTGACAAACTAATGAGTCAATCTGAAGCAATTGAAGTTGATAAGACAAAAAAATATAAAGGGGAGAATTTCCCTTTTTCTTTTATACTCGCTCCTAGTGGGAAAACCAATGAAACAACTATTTCAAATGCCAAATCTGGCGAAGTATTTGATCTGGTGTGTGACAAAGAGATCGTTGGAGAAATTACTTGTGATGAATCATTTCAAATAGATATTGATCAAAGAATCAAAAATATTTATGCAACCAATAATCCTGATCATCCAGGGGTAAGAAGTACTTACAAACGACTTGGAAAATTTGCAATTAGCGGAGCATACTCGATCCAATTTGATCCAATCAAACAATACAAAGACAAATGTCTCAAAGCGATCAAAGATAGTGGCGCTAAACATGTTAGTTCAATGGTGATCTCTGGGAAACCATTCCATAGAGTACATGAACGATTGATCCGAACAGCTATGGTCAAATGTGATTTGATGGTAATCTTTCTATTAAAAAACTATACAGATGAAGTATTGAATTATGATGTTCGATATCAAACGGTTAAATATTTCATTGATCACTTTTTACCAAAAAATAAAGTGGTATTAGTTCCACTTGATCACACCTATATTTTTGCAGGATACAATGAACTCATGCTTGATAGTATCGTAGCAAAAAACTTTGGATGTACGAAACTGATCATCGGGCAAACACATGCAGGACTTGGTGCATATTATGATCATGATCATCTCAATACCATTGCAGACACTTTAACCAATATTGATATTGAACTTATGAGTGAATTTGTTTATTGTAATGAGTGTACTACACTAGTAAGTACAAAAACATGTCCTCATGGTAGCCATCATCACGTAAAATATCACTCTGATTCGATCATGCAATTACTCAAAATGGGAATTTTACCTCCAGCAATTTTAATGAGAACTGAAGTGAGTTCAATCATCCTTTCTCATCTATTTCCAGAAAGAACGAAACAATTATCTCAAATCCACCAAGATCTTTCACCATCAAGTGGATTATTAGATGATTTCCAATCAACTGACTTTTACAAAAGTCTTATGGACTTATACCAAACTTCATCATTGACATAATGCGATTAACATTAACACTTTTTTCACTTCTCATTCTTTTTACAGGTTGTATTCACAAACAACCTGTATTTGAAAAAAGTGCTACGATATTAATCAAAACACCCACTATGAAATTTTATGATAAAGGTTTTGTAACCCATTATAAAGACCACACCCATTTGCAAATATATAATGCTGGTCAAAGTGTATTAGAACTAAAAATTTATAAAGATAAAATTTGTAAAGATACTTTTGCTTGTCAAAGTTTAAAATCATTTAATAAAGATTTTTTAGATGCAAGTTATGAAGAGGATTTTTTACCTAAATTGTTTGAACAAAAACAAATAGATTTTAATGACACACAACACAAAATAAAAATTCGTGTTGCGTATGATTATTGAATTGTTTGTGTCACTTCTTGTTTTAAAATAGTTTTATCAACTTTTGAAGTCTCTTTTGGATCTAATGGCATATTCGCTTTATAGATTATCACGCTTGGGATCATATAGATTGGAAGATGTTTTTTTAATTCTAATAAAATCTCATTCTTCGCCAATTGATGTACACTTTGATATACCAAAACTATATCTTCTTCAGAAAGTTCACTTTCCACTCCAAATACAGCACATTTATCGATCTCTTTGATATTATTGTACACCACTGTTTCAATCTCAAGTGGATTGATTCGGTAACCACTTGATTTGATCATATCATCATGCCGAGAATCAAAATAAATATATCCCTCTTCATCTTTATAAACATAATCTCCAGTAGCAACCACAATCTCATCACAAAGATTTGCACTTAAGTCAAGCACATTTTTGAGTATCTGAATTGATTTGAATCTTTTTTGTGTTTCTTCTGGAGAGTTCCAGTATCCTTTATAAATTCCAGCCCCTCTATGAATTAACTCACCCACTTCTCTTGGTTTACACTCATATCCCTCTTCATTGATTACATATAAATCAACATCAGGGATCGCTTTACCTATAGAAGTTGGTCTGATTTTGAGCTGTTTTGGATCAAGATAGGCTGATCTAAATGCTTCAATATGCCCAATCATATTATAAAATGCTGCTTTTTGGAAATATTTTTGTGTAAGTTGCAACATCTTAGCAGTTACATTTGCTCCAGATGAAGTTATCACTCTTATACCATCAAGTTGTTTTGGATCTGGCAATCTATGGCTATCTTCATCAAACATTTGAGATATGTGCACTGGCATCAATGCCAAGATACTTACTTTGTATTTAATTAAATACATAAAGAAATCACCAGGTGTAAGGAAAGTAACCATTGCAAAAGTTGCTTGTTTGTACATACTACTAAAGATTTGATTCAATCCATAATCAACACTAAAAGAAAGTAATCCACTGATTACATCATTTTCTTCCAAGTCTAAATAACTTGACACAATTCTTGCCCCATCAGTAAAATTTCTATGTGAGATCACCACCCCTTTAGGGAGTCCACCTGTACTAAAACTATAGGTGATTGCTGCATTATCATGACTTTTGATATTACACTCATATTCATCATTATAGCATTTATAGATTTCAGAAAAACTCACTATCTCATCATCTTCAACATGATCTTGAGAGATGATTTTTCCATTGAATGTTGAGTTTTTGATTGTTTCCAATTTTGCATTGTCAGTGATCATACAAGCGATTTGACAATCATCAACAATATATTGTACTTGCTCCACTTTTAGCAATCGTGTAATTGGAACAAAAATATGTGAAGTAGACATCACTGCAAGTATTGCCACAACTTTATCATTGGTCTTATGTGAATAAATACCAATTCTACTTCCAAAAGGAAGTCCTAATGTATCGATATATGAGGCTACTTGATTGACTTTTGTTAAAAGTTGGGCATAAGTCATTTGTCCATTTTTATCGATCAATGCTACTTTATTTGGATTCGACTTTGCAGCTGCTTCTAAAACACTTCGAATACTATTTACTGACATATTTACCCCTTTTATTTTTGATCCATACCCAATGTCCAGATCGTATAATCATTATCTACGACCACTTCAGGTGCACTTGCTTTATTGAGAATTTTTTTATAGAAAAATCCAACAATATCTTCCATTTGATCTTTATCTAATACTTTTGTAATTCCACCTGTTAACACGATCGAATTTAAACTTTGTAGTTTGAGATTCAAATATGATTGATGCATATGCGATACTTTATAAAGTACCAAGAAAATTGCCAATTGCATTAATAATTGTGTTGTTTCATCACTTTTATGATCAAGTGTATTTTCAGTGGTATTCAAATGTGCTAAAAGTTCATATACAAATTCGTTGTTTTTGGCTGTAAAGATCAAACTCTCACGTGATTTATACACACCAAGTTTTTTAAATACCAGTCGATCATATTCATTTTCAGTAATGATATTATCATCAACCAAATCTTTACTATAATGAATATCGGTTGTTGCACCACCAATATCAATCACAATATATGGATCAACCACATCAAGCTTTTGATTGATCTTTGGTAAGGATTGATTTACAATATAAGGCGTTGGATAGATTTGATTATCAGTGATCGCATACAACTCTTTAATATCTTCTTTCCCCATAATATCTTGTTGATACAAATTAGTTAGATACTCTTTAAGTCTCTCTTCATTCATCTGCAATTTATCAGTGATGATATTATCAAGTATTACTAAATTTTCAATATTTTCTTGTAAAAATGCCTCTTGAGAACGACTACCCACATACACAATATTGTTGTAGTTTACTTCACTAAGATACTTGATCAATTTTTCATCAAAAAGATTTTGTGAGCTATCAATTCCACCTGCAATTATAACTACATCAATCACATCACTTGGGATACTATATGATTCTATTTGTCTATATAGCACTGTATCAATGATATTGATCCCAGAATTATAGGCAATATTACTAGCGAATTTTAAACTAAATGATTCTGTCATTCCAATAACTAACGTACTCAATCCACCATTAGCAGAGGAACAGATTTGAATATCTTTTTTATCAAACTGCTTGATAAGATCGCTACATTTTAAACTCAAATCATCAAAAATAGAGGTTTCAAAGTTTCTAAAATAATGATTGATCTTTCCATTGGCAAATACTTTAAAATAGGTACTTCCAACATCAATTAACATTTTACTCATAGCATTACCCCTATATCGTGGATGATCTGATTAACTATAGTATTCTTATCATCACCCAATTTGATCTTTGATCTTTCATATGCAAATGATTTCTCTGAAATTGGCAAATTTCCTTTTTCATAGATTCGGATATTTCCACCGGTATCTCTTAAGGTAATCACTTCATTGTTGTTAATAATATGTGGAGAGAATGGTACATCAATGATCCCATTTTTGATACTATTGAATACTTTTCTCCATAAAGTATCAGCACTATCATTGAAGATTGCTTCAAATACCTCATCAACTGATCGAGCTAGGTTTTCTTCCTCTTCAGGGTCAACCATATTTGGTAAACCTTTGAGCATATTAAGTGTGTATTGTACATTTGAAACTGCCTGAGCATTCTCTTCACGTGTTGGGATACCAAAGGCTTCAGCTCTTGTTTTTGTAATAATCTTATCTGCTCCAACCATAGCTGCAATCACGGTGCTTGTGTTAATCAAGCAATCTGATTTATATTTATCTCTTGGAAATGCACCCATCCATTGATGATACACTAAATTGATTGTTGCATCTTCACAATTGATCTGCTTAGCATATTTTTTTGCTTTATCCATCAATACTTTTGCTGTAACCAAATCTTGACTCATTGATCCTGTTTGTGCAAAAGAAACCGAGAAGGACTTTACCCCCTCTTCAAGTGAAAGCAACATCTCACAAATTTGAATCACAATAGTAATTACTGGTGGTACTAACGTTGCAGTCAATGGTCCAAATGATTCTCTATTGATTGGCTCATTCAATGGTGAATATTTTGCACAAACTCGCTCTACATGTTTCCAATATAAAAAGGCTTTATCTAATGGAAAATTTTTTGAATATGGAAGTAAATAGGTGATTGGTCCACCTTCAATTTCAAATATCCCTGAAGCGATCGCCATATCAACCAATAATCTTGCATCAGGTGTTCCATGTCGTAATGAAATAGGGGTATTGAAGTGGGTCATCATCTTTCTAGTGGTTCTGTACCCTTGATTGATCAGTGGATAACCATTAAGCATATCTGTTTCAGTTTCTTCAGAAAGTCTAAGCATCTTTGCTGCACTAGCATAATCATTCAATCGTGTATGGGAATCGATTGTACAAGGTAATACATCTACTCCGGCATTGGTAAAAAACTCATACAGTGAGAACATTTTTTCATATGTAGGAAATCCCCCTCTTGGTTGTACTAGAGTTTTTCCTTTATTGTGTTTGAACTTATGAGAGATGAATAAATCTTTTGAAGCATTTTTTACAAACTCTTCCACTTCATTAAAATCAAAATGATCTACAAATTCATTAGAGACTATTATCTCTCTATCTCGTTGTAATAAACTCATGAAGCGATCCTTTCAGGATTATCCTTCAAGAATTGCTCTAACGTATCAAGCCCTTCCATAAGATCAACTTGATGAAATACAAGATCAAAACCAAACTCTTTGTATTTTGGAACAATCTGTTCAAGTGTTGCTTCCCCAACACTTAGGTTTCCACCAATCACAAATACAATATCATGCAAATCATATTTTTCTTTTAAAAACAATAGATCTCTACACCAACCTTCTGCTTCCCCATTGAGTGATGAGATCAAAAGAATCTTTGCATCTGTTTCAATCACTGCATCGATAAATTCTTGTAAGTGCGTGTTCACTCCAAGATTAAATACTTCATATCCTCTTTCTTGTAAAGAGATATCTATAAGTCGATTGGCAACGACATGGATATCATTTCCAACCACACCTGTAACAATTTTCATTCATTAAAGCCTTCAATAAAATTAGGATATTATATCGAATTTAAGATATAATCTGCATATATAGGAGTCATTATGAAATTTTATACAGCTGATATTTGTGATCATCATAAAGATTTAGTCCAAGTTGTACATCCACTTTACAAATCATACGGGGGAGTACAAACATTTCATGGAGCTATCCATACCATTAAACTTTATGAAGATAATGGGGATTTAGTTAAATTATTACGTGATACGAATGGAAATGGAAAAGTTTGCGTAGTTGATGTGGTTGGGGATTATTGTGCCGTTGTAGGAGAAACCTTAATGGGATATGCTTATAAAAATGAATGGTCAGGGATCATTGTCAATGGCTATATAAGAGATACTCATGAAACAACGCAAATACCTGTAGGACTTCTTGCTCTTGGAACCTACCCATTGAAAAGTAGTAAAAAAGCCAAAGGGGAACAACAAAATATTTTACATTTTGGTGGAGCAACTTTTACACCTGAGCATTTTATTTATGCGGATAGAGATGGAGTAATTGTATCTGCTGAAGAGATCTCTTTATAATAAATAACTTATTGATTTAAGTTATTTTTTTATAAAATTTATCCATTATTCTTTACTATAGTCACTTTTTAGACATTTTTTTTTGTTATATTTAAAAAAATACTTCAAGGAGTTTATAATGAATAATTCTTCAACAATTGGAAATGGTAGTTCTTATATTTTAACAGTAATTGGTGTAGCGGTTTATTTATTAACTCTAGCTACTTGGTACTAAGATTCTAAACAATATCCCTGTTTTGATACATTTTTAATCACATCAGAAACAGGGATTTTATTACGTAATTTTTTTACCAAACTACGTAATGAGTTATACGACATCATCTCATCAAATTTATCCCAAAGTTCATATTCTAAGAGTTCATAAGGAACTACTGAACCCTCTTTATCAACTAGAATACGAAGTAATGCATTTTCTTTAAAGGTTAAAGTTATTGTTTGACCATCAAATTTAATTGACGAATTTTGTGGACTATACAACATCCCTTTTATAGGATATTCTTCAACTTGTACTGTTTGTGTATATATTTTTTCAAGAGTTGATTCTAAGATATCTGTATCAAAAGGCTTTAGTAGATACCCTTGTATATCTAAATTTGCTGCTTTAAATAAAAACTCTTCATCTTTGAATGCAGAGATTACGATAATTGGTAATTTGCTGTTTTTATTACGTATTCGCTCTATACTTTCTAGTCCATTAAATTTTGGCATTTGAATATCTGTGATCATCATATCTGGATTATAAATTTCAACTTTATCCATACACTCTTGCCCGTCTACACTTACTAACACTTCACTAAAATAATCATTTAAAATAAATTGCATCAATTCTCTAGTTTTTTGATGATCTTCTGCAATAAGTACGGTTTGTTTTTTGTAATACTCTTTAATTCGCTGTTTCATTTATTCAAACTCAATCACAAAAGTACTTCCATTTGGATAGTCATTTTGACAATACAATCTTCCATCCATATTTTTTTCCAAAATCACCTGCGACATATACAGACCCAATCCTGTACCATTGATATCTTTTTTAGTCGTAAAATATGGATCAAAAATCTTATCTTCATTTTCAGGGTAGATTCCTCCAGCATTGTCACGAATTAAGATTTTATTTTTTTCTATAGTAATTTTAATAGAGGGGTTTTCAATATTTCTATCAATAATCGCATCTTTTGCATTATTAATAAGATTCATCAAGACTTGTTGTAATTCTGTTTGCATCCCTTCAAATTCAAAATCTTCTTTTGCATTGATTGAAGTAGATATTTTATTATATTCTAATGATGCATTCAACAGTGCTAATGTTTTTTCAACAACTGGAAGAATCATAAAAAATGTTTTCTCTTTTTCTCTTTTAAAAAAGAATCTAAAATCATCAATCGTATTACTCATATAATCAATGGTTTGTTTATTCTCTTTTATAAAGTCTAGAATAAAGTCTTCATCAATCATATGCATTTGTTGATATTGTTTGAGTGTTTGAATTCTGATAGCCAATTCATTTAAAGGTTGTCTCCACTGATGCGCAATATTTCCTATCATTTCCCCCATAGCTGCTTTTTTTGATTGCTCAAAGATTTGTCTCTCTTTTTGTTGGTTTTGTTCAACTTCTAATTTTATTCTTTCTTCGAGTGATTCATTGATCTTTTGCAACTCTTTTGTTTTTTGACCAACTTTTTGTTTCAGTAAGTTATTGAATTTAGCCATTTTATTTTTAGATTCTACTGCTTTATTTTTGTATACAATAAAAATATATAGTAATAAAAATAATACAGCCAATACAATCGCTACAATAACCTTTATTTGTGTATATTTATTTCCCATGATATGCAAGTCTAAATTTTCACTATAAAAAACAAAATAAGAAATTGCATCACCTTCTATGTTTTTTATTGGCATAAAAGTCACCAGAACATGTTGCAATTCTTTACTGTATTTATGATCCTTATTTAATTCAACTGAAAATATTTGTTGTTGAGTAAAGTTTTTATCTAATTGTTTTTTGATGTTTTTATCATCATACCATGGGTGAATCTTATTTTGATAATTTCGATCTAATTTTACATAATCAATATGTTCAATACTATCAGTGTATAGCCCTTTAAAATTTTCAAAAACTTTTTCATTGTAAATATCTCTTTTGATTAAATAATGCACATGAGTATCATAAACATTTTCCATTTCAGTCACAATTTTATGAATCCCAAATGAAAGTTCTACACTTCCTAAATATTGATCATTGAAAAACAATGGATAAACAAAGCGGTATCCAGGAACTACTTTACCAGCTTCAATTCCTTCAATTTTCTTTTTATTTTTATTCACATAATTAACACTATATCGAGCATTTGTTAAATCATCTCCAAAATATTTTGGTTGATGCATTCGTAAGAACGATCGATTGTCGGGTAGATGAAAATGCACTTGTGTAAAACCAAAACTTTTTAAATTCTTATAATCATTTTCTAAAAGTTTATATAATCCTTCTCTATCCCTTTTGGCAAAAAGCTCTTTAACATTATTTTTGTTTATCAAAGTGTTATAAGTATTATTTGACAAATTTCGTAAAATACTAATAATAATTTTATATTGATTTTCCACTACTGATTGACTATCATTATAAATAATGGTTTTTTGATGTTCCATACGATCATTTAATAAACTAAAGATTCCCATATAAGAAATAATGAATAAAACCAATAGTGTGAATACTAAGCGCATGAGTACCTCTAACCTCTAATATAATTTTTTAAGTTTTAAGTATAGCAAAAATAATCTCAAAGTTACTATTAGTTTTTTTTATATTTTTTCATAAAATAATTGTTCATATAAGTAGAGTGTAATATATTTGTAACTATAATTTACTTTTATACTCAAAGGATTGAATGATGAATGGTATAGCGAACTTTCTGCCAAATATTTCTCATAAGCAAAAAATGTTCTTCAATATGCTCATAGCTCAGTTAGGATTTCTATCACTAACTTCTATTATGGTATTTTTTGAAGGTAATGTTCAAATAGCAGTCGTAGTAAATATACTATTTGCTATAGTCATAGCTTATTTAGGTTGGGCTTCTTTTAGAAGAGTTCATTATGGAATAGAAGTCTTTAAAGAAAGAATGCAAGCAATTATGGATTTCTCTTTTATGAAGATTAATAGAATTCCAACTAATGAATATAAATATAATGATGAAATCGGTCTAGTATTACAAGAGTTTAATTCTTTCTTGGATGAATTTGACCGATTGAGAAAAGCAGATATGAAAGTAATGGGGGAAGTGGTTTTAACTGCTGATAAAGTTGCTCGTGGTACTTACCAATGTAGAATAAAAGCTGATTCAAATAATTTTATGATCCATGCTTTAAGAGAAACATTTAATAAAATGCTCGATACTACTGAATCAAATATGAATGTCTTACGAGATACGTTAGAACTTTATGCAGCTAATGACTATCGATCAAGTGTACAAATAGATCCAAAGCTAACAAATAATCTTTTAAGTGTAATGCAAAGTGTCAATTCATTGGGTGAGTCATTACGAACTAGTGCTAAAAGAGACTTGGACAATGGTCAAACATTGGAAAACAATTCAGCTCAAATGAATCAATCAGTACAAAACGTTGCCCATAAAGCAAATGAACAAGCTGCAAGCTTAGAGGAAACAGCTGCTGCAGTTGAAGAGATCACTAGTATCACTAGAAGTAATGCAGAAAATGCAGCTAAAATGGCACAACTAGGACAAACAGTAAGAAATTCTGTAACTAATGGTGAAAACTTAGCAAGTCAAACAGCAATCTCTATGGACGAGATTAATACACAAGTAAGTTCAATTAATGAAGCGATCACTATTATCGATCAAATTGCTTTCCAAACAAATATCCTTTCTCTTAATGCTGCAGTAGAAGCAGCAACTGCTGGTGAAGCTGGAAAAGGATTTGCTGTTGTTGCTCAAGAGGTACGAAACCTAGCAAGTAGATCTGCAGAAGCAGCCAATGAGATCAAAGCTCTTGTTGAAACGGCAACTCAAAAAGCAAATAATGGAAAAAGAATTTCTGATGATATGATCAATGGATATAAAGAGCTTAATACGCATATTGGTGAAACATTACATATCATTGAAGATGTAAGTCATGCTTCTAAAGAACAAATGACAGGTATTGAACAGATCAATGATGCAGTTACTATGCTTGATAGAGTAACTCAAGAAAATGCAAGTGAAGCTAACAATGTTGCATCAATTGCGAACCAAACATTAGCAATGGCAAATAGTTTAGTTGCTGATGCACAAACAAAAAAATTTAATTAAGGGGTAATAAATGGCTGGAGAAACAGTATTAGATGATTATGCTTTTTTAGTAAGTGAAACTGATGCCAAAGGAATTATTACCTTTGCCAATGATGATTTTTGTGATGTTGCAGGATACAATTTAAATGAACTTATGGGTCAACCACACAACATTGTAAGACATCCTGATATGCCTAAAGCTGCATTCAAAGATTTATGGGAAACAGTTCAAAAAGGA
>JBNLDA010000054.1:0-13013 GCA_050304095.1 Arcobacteraceae bacterium
AACTACAAGTGGAATTGGCGCAATTGAAGCATCTTTCGACGCGTTTGATCCGAGGTTGGACCCACTTAGAGCGACAAAAGGGTGGTATTGGTTTGCGAGGCCCAGGTGAGACTCAGTTGGAAACTGACCGTCGTTTATTGGGGATACGTATCAAGCAAATCCAACAACGCTTGCGAAAAGTTGAAAAGCAACGCCATCAAGGCCGCAGTAAGCGCAAAAAAGCCGAAATTCCAACAGTTTCATTGGTCGGCTACACCAATGCAGGCAAGTCTACCTTGTTGTCGGTCATGTCAGCAGCCAAGCCAAAAATTGGAGATTATCCATTCACCACCCTTACGCCCAACCTGGGAGTTGTTTCCTACCGTGATGACCGCTCATTTGTTATTGCTGATATTCCGGGAATCATTGAAGGTGCTGCTGCAGATACAGCTAAAGTTGTTGCATTTGCTAAATTACCAGGTAGAGAAGAACTTCTTGGTATGCTTGCATCAGTTTGGATGGGACCAGTTAGAAACTTTACAATTGGACTTGACGCTCTTAAGAGAAAAAAAGAAGAAGAGGCTGCTTAATAAAGCTGCATAATAAAAATTAAAATATAAAAGAAAAATAAAAAGGAAACGAAATGGCAATTTCTAAAGAAGATGTATTAGAATTTATTTCAGGTTTAAGCGTATTAGAGCTTTCTGAATTAGTAAAAGAATTTGAAGAAAAATTTGGTGTATCAGCTCAACCTGTAGCTGTAGCTGGAGCTGCTGTAGCTGGTGATGCTGCAGGTGCTGCAGAAGAGCAAACTGAGTTCAACGTAGTAATCGTTGATGCTGGTGATAAAAAAATCAACGTAATTAAAGAGATCAGAGCATTAACTGGTCTTGGATTAAAAGAAGCAAAAGCTATGGCTGAAGAAGCTGGAGCAATTGTAAAAGAAGGTATCTCTAAAGAAGATGCTGAAGCTGCAAAAGCTGCACTTGAGGCTGCTGGAGCTAAAGTAGAACTTAAGTAATTTTACTGATATGTATAGAAGGTTTATCCTTCTATACGCTATCGAACCAATAATTTTAGCACTTTGTTCTAAGGCATTTTTTGATGCATTTAGAACAGGGTGCTTTTTGCGCTTATAAAAAACGCACAAAAACCAAATATATTAACACGAGGTGATCTTCAAATGTTAAACTCATTAAAATCAGGTAATCGTCTTAGAGTTGATTTTTCAAAAAATCCACAAAAAATTGAAATTCCAAACCTATTGCAATTACAACAAAGTAGTTATAACAGCTTTTTAATGGTAGGTCATGATGATAGAGCAGATGCAGGAATTGAAAAAGTATTCAAATCTGTATTTCCAATTCATGATGCACAAAATAGAATTACTTTAGATTATATCAGTAGTGAGGTTGGAAAACCAAAATATACTGTTAGAGAATCTATGGTTAGAGGTTTAACGTATTCTATTCCTTTACGTATAAATGTACGATTGACAGTTTGGGACTTAGACGAAAAAACTGGTGAAAAAATCGGTGTAAAAGATATGAAAGAACAATCTTTATATATCCGAGAAATTCCTTTGATGACAGATAGAACTTCTTTCATTGTAAATGGTGTTGAAAGAGTAGTTGTAAATCAATTACACAGATCACCAGGGGTAATCTTTAAAGAAGAGGAATCTACAACATCAGGAAATAAACTTATCTATACAGGACAAATTATTCCTGATAGAGGTTCATGGTTGTATTTTGAGTATGATGCAAAAGATGTATTATATGTAAGAATCAACAAAAGAAGAAAAGTTCCAGTTACAATCATGTTTAGAGCGCTTGGATATTCTAAAGAAGATATCATCAAAATGTTCTATCCAATCTTAAATATTAGAATCAAGAATAATAAATTCTTAATGGAATTTAATCCAGATGATTTCACTGGAAGAATTGAATTTGATCTTAAAGATGAAAAAGGAAACTTAGTATTAGCTGCTGGTAAACGTTTAACAACTAGAAAAGCTAATGCACTTGCAGAAGGTGGACTTAAATTCGTTGAATATCCTATTGAATTATTAATGGAAAGACACACAGCTAATTCAATTTATGATCCAGAATCAGGAGAAGTTTTATTCGATGCATTAACATTACTTGATGAATTAAAATTAAAGAAAATGCTTGATCTTGGATTTGATTCATTCGATATTGCAAATGACTTAGCAACTGGTGTTGATGATTCTATTATCAATGCATTTAAAGCAGATGCAGAGTCTTTAAAATTATTGAAAATGACTGAGCAAGTTGATGATGAAAATGATCTAGCTGCAATTAGAATTTACAAAGTAATGAGACCAGGTGAGCCTGTAACTAAAGAAGCTGCAAAAGATTTTGTTAAAAAATTATTCTTCGATCCAGAAAGATACGATTTAACAAAAGTTGGTAGAATGAAGATGAACCACAAACTTGGTGTTGAAGTTCCAGAATATGTAACTGTTCTTACGCATGAAGATGTGATTAAAACGGTTCAATACCTAGTAAAAGTTAAAGCTGGTCACGGACATATTGATGATAGAGATCACTTAGGAAACAGAAGAATTAGAGCAATTGGTGAATTATTAGCGAATGAACTTCATAATGGTTTAATCAAAATGCAAAAAGCGATCAAAGATAAGATGACAACATTAAGTGGTACAATGGAAGACCTTATGCCACATGATCTTGTTAACTCTAAAATGATCACTTCAACAATCACTGAATTCTTTACAAGTGGACAATTATCACAATTTATGGATCAAACGAATCCATTATCTGAAGTTACTCATAAAAGAAGACTTTCTGCACTTGGTGAAGGTGGTCTTGTTAAAGAGAGAGCTGGATTTGAAGTAAGGGACGTTCACCCAACTCACTACGGAAGAATCTGTCCAGTTGAAACTCCAGAGGGACAAAATATTGGTCTTATCAACACATTGTCTACTTACTCTAAAGTAAACGACCTTGGATTCATTGAAGCTCCATACAAAAAAGTAGTTGATGGTATGGTAACTGATGAGATTGAGTACTATACTGCAACTCAAGAAGAGGGTAAAATTATTGCTCCAGGTTCAACTAAAGTTGATGAAAATGGAAAGATCGTTGAGAAACTTATTGAAGCAAGACAAGATGGAGAGATTCTTTTAGTTGAAACTGCTAAAGTTGACTTAATTGATATCTCTTCACAAATGGTAATGGGTGTTGCTGCATCTCTTATTCCATTCTTAGAGCATGATGATGCCAATAGAGCCTTAATGGGATCGAACATGATGAGACAAGCGGTTCCATTATTGAAACCAAATGCTCCAATTGTTGGAACAGGATTAGAAAAAACTGTTGCTAGAGATGCATGGGAAGCAATCAAAGCTGTAAGAGGTGGAGTTGTTGAAAAAGCAGATTCTCAAAATGTTTACATTAAAGGTGAAGATGAAAATGGTGCATATATCGATCATTATGCAGTTAGCAAGAATGTTCGAACAAACAACAATACTTCATTTGGTCAAAGAACAGTAGTTAAAGAAGGTGATCTAATTGATGCTGGTCAAGTAGTTGCTGATGGTCCATCAATGGATCAAGGTGAATTAGCAGTTGGTGTTAATGCAACAGTTGCGTTCATGCCTTGGAATGGATATAACTACGAGGATGCGATCATCTTATCTCAAAGATTGATTAAAGAAGATGCATTTACTTCAGTTCATATCTATGAAAAAGAAGTTGAAGCTAGAGAATTAAAACATGGTAATGAAGAGATCACTAGAGATTTACCAGGAGTTAAAGAGGAAGCATTATCACATTTAGATGATTCTGGTATTGTAAAAGTTGGAACTTATATCAAACCTGGAATGATCATGGTTGGTAAAGTTACTCCAAAAGGGGAAATTAAACCTACTCCTGAAGAAAGATTATTAAGAGCGATCTTTGGAGAAAAAGCGGCTCACGTTATCAATAAATCAATGTACTGTCCATCATCAATGGAAGGAACAGTAGTTGATGTTAAAGTATTCACGAAAAAAGGATACGAAAAAGATGAAAGAACGAAACAAGCTTACGAAGAAGAAAAAGCACAATTAGATCTTGAACACCATGATAAATTATTGATGCTAGATAGAGAAGAGATTTTAAGAATTAATAAGCTTCTTTCAAATAGTGAATTAGCAAAAGCGGTTGAGATTGGTGATGACACTTATAAAAAAGGTGACAAAATTACTCTTGAAGCATTAGAAAATGTAAATAGATTTGCTATGAAAAAAGTAGTTGCATCATTCTCTAAAGAGGTTCAACAACAATATAATGATGTAAAAGAATACTTCATTAAACAAAAAGCTGATCTAAGAGAAGAGCATGAAGAAAAACTTTCTATCTTAGAGCATGATGATATATTAAAATCAGGTGTTATCAAGCAAGTTAAAGTTTATATCGCAACAAAGAGAAAGATCAAAGTTGGAGATAAAATGGCAGGACGACACGGAAACAAAGGTATCGTTTCTAATATCGTTCCACAAGTAGATATGCCATACATGGAAGATGGATCAACAGTTGATGTTATTCTTAACCCACTAGGGGTACCAAGTCGTATGAATATTGGACAGATCCTAGAAGTACACTTAGGACTTGCAGGGAAAAAACTTGGTGAGCAATTACAAGATATGTTTGAAGCAAAATCTGCAGAATTTATTAAAGAGCTTAGAGCAAAAATGATTGAAATTGCTGATGTTGCTAAATTGGTTTCAGCTAAAGAATTATTAAATACTATGTCTGATGATGATCTAATCAAATATGGTAGAGATTGGACAAAAGGTGTAAGATTTGCAACACCAATATTTGATGGAGCTAAAGCTGAAGAGTTTGAAAGATTATTTGAATTAGCGAAAATTGATACTGATGGTAAAACAACTCTTTATGATGGTCTTACTGGTCAAAAAATGAAAGAAAGAGTTAATGTTGGTGTTATGTATATGTTAAAACTACACCACTTAGTTGATGAAAAAGTTCACGCAAGATCTACTGGACCATATTCACTAGTAACGCAACAACCAGTTGGTGGTAAAGCACTATTTGGAGGGCAGCGATTTGGGGAAATGGAAGTTTGGGCACTAGAAGCATATGGTGCAACAAATGTTCTTAAAGAGATGTTAACAACAAAATCAGATGATGTTGAAGGTAGAACAAGAGCATATAGATCAATTGCAAATGGTGAGAATGTACCAAGTTCTGGTGTACCAGAAACATTCTTCGTTTTAACAAAAGAGCTACAAGCATTAGGGCTAGATGTAGAGATTTATGAAGAAGGAACTGAAGATTATGAGTAATAATGAAACTGTTTTAAAACCGATTGAGATCAAAGAGTTAGAAAGACCAACAGACTTTTCTGCGTTTCAATTAAAACTTGCTAGTCCAGAAAAAATTCTTTCTTGGTCAAGTGGTGAAGTAAAGAAACCTGAAACAATCAACTATAGAACACTTAAACCAGAAAGAGATGGTTTGTTTTGTGCAAAAATCTTCGGTCCAGTTAAAGATTATGAGTGTTTATGTGGTAAATATAAAAAAATGAGATACAAAGGTGTTGTTTGTGAAAAATGTGGGGTTGAAGTAACTTCTACAAAAGTTAGACGACACAGAATGGGTCATATTGACTTAGTAGCACCAGTGGCTCATATTTGGATGGTAAGTTCATTACCTTCAAGAATTGGTACACTTTTAGGTGTAAAATTAAAAGACCTAGAAAGAGTATTATATTATGAAGCATACATGGTTCAAGTTCCAGGGGAAGCTTTTTATGATAATGAAAGAACTAAACCAGTTTTAAAATATGATATTTTAAATGAAGAGCAATATAGAACTATTTCTGAGCACTTCGAGCATACTGGGTTTGTAGCAAGACTTGGTGGTGAAGTTGTAAGAGAATTATTAGAAGAATTAGATCTAATGAGTTTATTAAAACAACTTAAAGAAGAGATGGGAGCAACAAAATCTGAAGCAAAAAGAAAAACAATTGTTAAAAGATTGAAGATTGTTGAAAACTTCTTAAATTCTGGGAATAGACCAGAATGGATGATGTTAACAAAATTACCAGTTCTTCCACCAGATTTAAGACCTCTAGTAGCTCTAGATGGTGGTAAATTTGCTGTATCAGACGTTAATGACCTTTATA
Organism: Arcobacteraceae bacterium; assembly: GCA_050304095.1. Lineage (GTDB taxonomy): Bacteria > Campylobacterota > Campylobacteria > Campylobacterales > Arcobacteraceae > JAYEFX01. Next base: position 6,154 of record JBNLDA010000054.1, read on the forward strand.
GAAGAGTTATTAACAGAAATAACAGATTAAAAAGATTAACAGAACTTGATGCACCAGAAATCATTATTAGAAATGAAAAAAGAATGCTTCAAGAAGCAGTTGATGCTTTATTTGATAATGGTAAAACAGCTAATGCGGTTAAAGGGGCTAATAAAAGACCTTTAAAATCATTATCTGAGATCATCAAAGGGAAACAAGGACGATTCAGACAAAACTTACTTGGTAAAAGGGTTGACTTCTCTGGAAGATCTGTAATTGTTGTTGGTCCAAGCTTAAGAATGGATCAATGTGGTTTACCAAAGAAAATGGCGTTAGAGTTATTTAAACCACATTTGATGGCAAAATTAGAAGAAAAAGGGTATGCAACGACTTTAAAATCTTCTAAAAGATTGATTGAAGCAGAAACAAATGAAGTTTGGGAATGTTTAAGTGAAGTAGTTGATGAATATCCAATTCTTCTAAACAGAGCACCAACACTGCATAAACTTTCTATTCAAGCATTCCATCCAACATTGATTGATGGAAAAGCAATTCAGTTACACCCATTAGTGTGTGCTGCATTCAACGCCGACTTCGATGGTGACCAGATGGCTGTTCACGTACCATTAAGTCAAGAAGCTATTGCTGAAGCAAAGATTTTGATGATGAGTTCATTGAATATTCTTTTACCAGCTTCAGGACGAGCAATTGCCGTACCATCACAAGATATGATTTTAGGTATTTACTACCTATCACTTGAAAAATCTGGTGTAAAAGGGGAGCATAAATTATTTGCAGACCTTAATGAAGTTCAAATTGCACTTGAAAGTGGAAATGTTGATCTTCATGCGAAAATTAGAGCAATGGTTGATGGAAGAGTTATTCATACAACGGTTGGTAGATTATTTATTAAAAATATCTTACCTGATTTCGTTCCAGCAGAACTTTGGAATAAAATCTTAAAGAAAAAAGATATTGGTACATTGGTTGATTATATTTATAAACATGGTGGATATAAAGTAACTCCAAGATTCTTGGATAACTTAAAAGACCTTGGATTCAAATATGCAACACATGCTGGTATTTCTATTTCAGTTGATGATATTAGAGTTCCAACATCAAAAGAAGAGCATATTGGTAAATCTAAAAAAGAGGTAATTGAAGTACAAAAACAATTTGATCAAGGTTTATTAACTGAGCAAGAAAGATACAATAAAATCATTGATATTTGGACTGGAGTAAATAATAAACTAGGTTCAGAGATGATGGAATTAGTTCAAACTGATAAAGATGGATTTAACTCTATTTATATGATGGCTGACTCAGGGGCGAGAGGTAGTGCCGCACAGATCAGACAGCTTGCAGGTATGAGGGGTCTTATGGCAAAACCAGATGGATCTATTATTGAAACTCCAATTATCTCTAACTTCCGAGAAGGACTAAATGTACTTGAGTACTTTATTTCTACGCACGGTGCTAGAAAAGGTTTGGCCGATACAGCTCTTAAAACAGCAAATGCTGGTTACTTAACAAGAAAACTGATCGACGTATCTCAAAATGTAAGAATCGCAAGTGAAGACTGTGGTACACATGAAGGTATTGAGATCACTGATATTTCTGCTGGTAATGAGTTAATCGAGTCACTTGAAGAAAGAATTACGGGTAGAGTTATTGCTGAAGATATTATTGACCCAATCTCAAATGAGATTTTATTTGCTGAAGGTACACTAATTACTGAAGAGTATGCAAAAATTGTGACTGAAGCAGGTGTTAAATCAGTAGTGATCAGAACTCCATTAACATGTAAAGATGAGCATTTATGTGCGAAGTGTTATGGATTGAACCTTGGTGAGCAAAGAAAAGTTAATCCAGGTGAAGCTGTTGGAGTACTTGCAGCGCAATCAATTGGGGAACCAGGTACGCAGCTTACACTTCGAACATTCCACGTTGGGGGAACAGCATCTGCTACTCAAACTCAAAGTGAATTAAAAGTTGAAACAGAAGGTTTCATTCGATACTATAATATCAATACTTTTGTAAATAAAGATGGTGTTGAAATTATTGCTAACCGAAGAAATGCTGCGATTTTATTGGTTGAACCAAAAATCAATGCACCATTTAAAGGAACTATTAGTATCGAAACAATTCACGAAGAGATTGTGATTACTGTAACTTCTGCTAAAGAGAAAAAAGAATATCACCTTAGACGTGGTGATGTAGCTAAACCAAACGAACTTGCTGGGGTTTCTGGTAAGATTGAAGGTAAATTATATTTACCATATGAAGAGGGTGATGTTGTTGAAGCAAATGATTCAATTGTTGAAACAATCAAAGATGGATGGAATGTACCAAACAGAATCCCATATGCTTCAACATTAAAAGTTGCAAACGGTGCACCAGTAACAAAACAAATTGTATCTGGGGCTACTGGTAATGTAAAATATTACAAACTTACTGGTGACTATTTAGAGCGAAGAAAAGATATTAAAGAGGGTGACAAAGTTACTGAAAAAGGTCTTTTTGCTGTTGTTGTTGATGGTGAAGGTAGAGAAGCATTAAGACATTATATTTCAAGAGATTCTATTGTTACAGTAAGTGATGATACACAAGTTGAATCTAGTACGATTTTAGCTGAACCATCAGATCAAGAATCTGTAGTAATTGCTCAATGGGATCCATATTCTAACCCAACAATTGCAACAGAAGCTGGTACAGTAGCATTTGAAGATGTAATTCCTGGTATCACTGTTTCAGAGCAATACGATGAGATGACTGGACAATCTAAATTGGTTGTTAATGAATATTTCCCATCAAGTTATAAACCTGCAGTGGTAGTTGCTGGAGCTGGATCTAATGTAACAAGATATACGTTAGAGCCTAAGACTTCATTGACTGTATCTGAAGGTGATAAAATTGAAGTAGCAGATATTATTGGTAAAACACCAAAAGCGACTCAAAAATCAAGCGATATTACTGGAGGTCTTCCAAGGGTATCAGAACTATTTGAAGCTAGACGACCAAAAGATATTGCAGCTCTTGCATCATTTGATGGAGTGGTAAGTTTTGGTAAACCATTAAGAAACAAACAAAGATTAGTGATCACTGATGAAGCTGGACAAAAAGCGGAGTACTTAGTAGAAAAATCTAAAGGTATCTTGGTTAGAGAAGGTGAGTTTGTTCATGCTGGTGAAGCATTAACAGATGGTCAAATTGCACCTCATGATATCTTAAAGATTCTAGGTGAAAAAGCTTTACATTACTTTATCGTTTCAGAGGTTCAAGGTGTTTACCGATCTCAAGGGGTAAGTATTGCCGATAAACATATTGAAGTAATTTTATCTCAAATGTTACGACAAGTAGTGGTTCAAGATAGTGGAGATACTAAATTTATCACTGGTGATATGGTGTCTAAACGAAGATTCAAAGCTGAGAATGAAAAAATTGTTAGAATGGGTGGAGAACCTGCGATTGCTGAGCCATTATTACTTGGTATCACTAGAGCGGCAGTTACATCAGATTCTATTATCTCAAGTGCTTCGTTCCAGGAGACTACTAAAGTATTAACAGAAGCGGCTATCTCTTCTAAAATGGATAATTTAGAAGACTTGAAAGAAAACGTTGTTATTGGTAGAACAATCCCGGTTGGTACTGGATTGTACAGAAACAAAAAAGTTAACTTCTCATCAGCTTCTGATGAATAATAATATGGTTGGGATTTTCCCAACCATAATTTCATGAATCTTATACTTCTATTCTCTATTTTTTTTGCTCTAGAACTTTTTGAAAGTAATTGGCAAAAATCAGAAACATTTTTAGGGGTAATCAAAAACAATTATTTAGCCTATAAAAAATCTATTCTTCTTTATTTTTTATTGAATCCTACATTTATCTTTTCATTATATTTAGCTGTATCATTGAATGAATTTGGCTTTTGGATGAGTAGTATTGTGATATTGAAATTTGTTGATATTGCTTTTAGACTTCATTTGATCACAAAAATAGATAAAGATGAGCCAATTGATCAATTAATTCCATTTGATTTTAAAATGACATTACCACTTAGATACATGAACGCTATTATCTATCCTACGATGTTTTTATTTGTAATTATTTAATAATATTTTAAGTTCTCTTGATTTATAGTTCGATTCATAGTTAAAAAAGGTGTAATGTGAAATATTTAAAAGGATTTGGTAAAAACTATTTTACTTTTTGTTCAATGACTATGCATTCTACTGCAAAAAAATTGCACGATATAGAAATAGCTCATAAGAACTTTATTCATAAAATATTTACAACCGATAAAGAAGAGGAAGAATCTCCACCAGATGAAGAAATCCTTGCTTTAGTAAAAAACTGCAGAGTAAACTTTAAACCTTGTCATTGTGATTGTATATTTAGAATTAAAGCTAAATTAGCAATATTTATATTTAAATTTATTCCACGATGCCCATATTATACTACATACTTCGCTTATAGACGCACAGGCGTTCATCCTCCTTATTAATCCTTTTATACATCAATCAAAAAATAGAATAAAACAAGGAATTAATAATGTCAAAAAATACAATAGTAGGTTATCCAAGAATTGGAGAACAAAGAGAGCTTAAAAAAGCACTAGAAAGTTATTGGAGTGGTAATAGTTCTATTGAATCATTAGAGCATACTGCAAAAGAATTAAGAAAAAAACATTGGCTAGATCAAAAAAACGCTGGAATTTCATTAGTAAGCGTCAATGATTTTTCATATTATGACAATATGTTAGATATGGCAATAGTGCTCAATGCTATTCCAAAAAGATTTCAAGATCTTAAAGATCAAGAACTTTATTTTAGTATGGCTAGAGGTAATAAAGAATCTGTTGCTATGGAGATGACAAAATGGTTTAATACAAACTATCATTATATCGTTCCAGAGTTATCAAAAGAAGACAATTATAGTTTGAATTGTACAAAAATCATTAATGAATACAAAGAGGTAAAAACATTAGGATTGAAAGCAAAAATCAATCTTATTGGACCATTGACATTTTTATCTTTATCAAAAAGAGTTGACAACCATGATCCAATAGAGTTTTTAGGAAAAATATTACCTGTTTATGAAGCTTTATTAAAAGAGATTGGAACATTAGATGAAGAAGTGATTGTACAAATTGATGAGCCAATTTTAGCAACAGATAAACATGATGAATTATTGAGTCTGATCAAACCAACATATGATCAATTTTGTGCCCTAGCAGACAATTTGAAGATCATCGTTACAACATATTTTGAACACTCACAAGAAGCAACAAAAGTGTTATGCAATACAAATATTTATGGTTTAGGACTTGATTTTATAGCTGGTATTGAAAATATAGATACATTAGAATATATTGCACAAAGTGGAAAAAAACTTTTTGCAGGTATCATTGATGGAAGAAATATATGGAAAAATGATATTGAAAAAAGCTTAGAGAGATTGAATCAAATTTCACAAGTAGTAGCAAAAGAAAATATTGTAATAAGCTCATCTTGTTCATTACTACATGTACCTTTGACTTTGAAATATGAGATAAAAATGGATGATGAAGTCAAATCTTGGCTAAGCTTTGCACAAGAAAAACTCACTGAAATAAATCTACTGACTAAACTATTTCATAATGATGAATTAAATAGTGAAGAAAGAGAATTATTAAAGCTAAATAAACAAGCAAATATAAATAGAAAAGCATCAACATTGATTCATAATCAATCGGTTCAAAATCAAATAGAATCAAATACTAAATTTGGTAGAGATTCTTCATATGAACAAAGAATTAAAATTCAAAAAGAGCAGTTGAATTATCCAGTACTTGCAACGACTACAATTGGATCATTTCCTCAAACATCTGAGATTAGAACTGCTAGAAGAGATTATAAAGCTGGAAATATTACTCAAGTAGAGTATGAACAAACTATGAAGGATTATATTGACTATTCAATACAAATTCAAGAAGAAATTGGACTTGATGTATTGGTGCATGGGGAGCCAGAAAGAAATGATATGGTGGAGTATTTTGGTGAGCAGCTCAAAGGATATGGATTTTCTCAAAATGGTTGGGTGCAAAGCTATGGAAGTAGATGTGTTAAACCACCATTTATTTATGGAGATATCAGTAGACCAAAACCAATGACAGTAAAATGGATTCAATATGCTCAAAGTAAGACAAACAAAATTATGAAAGGTATGTTAACTGGACCAGTGACAATTTTAAATTGGTCGTTTGTCCGAGATGATAAACAAAGAAGTGAAGTAGCAATGCAAATAGCTCATGCAATAAATGATGAGGTCAATGATCTTCAAAATGCTGGAATCAAGATGATACAAGTAGATGAAGCAGCCTTTAAAGAAGGATATCCTTTACGGGAAGCAAAAAAAATTGAATATGAAAAATGGGCAGTAGAGGCATTTAAATTATCTGTTAGTAGTGCAAAAGAGCAAACACAAATTCATACACATATGTGTTATAGTGATTTTAATGATATTATTAAAACTATTGAAGAAATGGATGCAGATGTAATCTCAATTGAAACTGCACGGAGTGGTAATAAATTGTTAAAAATATTTGCACAAGTAGGGTATAAACAAGAAGTAGGACCTGGAGTTTATGATATACACTCACCTAGAATTCCTAGTGTGGAAGAGATGAAAGAGCAGATCAAAGCTTTATTAGAAGTTTTACCAAAAGAGCAATTATGGATCAATCCAGACTGTGGACTAAAAACAAGAAAATGGGATGAGGTAATCCCAAGCTTGAACAATATGGTTCAAGCAGTAAAAGAGATTCGATAATATTAGAGGGGATCTCCCCTCTATATACATAAACTTATTTTAAGCTTACTTTAAATATAATCCCATAC
>JBNLDA010000055.1:0-12648 GCA_050304095.1 Arcobacteraceae bacterium
TTTACCTCTTAAAATATAAAAAACCCAAGCCAGAAATAGACTTAGGTTTTTTGTTATTTATTTTTATTTAATACTACTATTGAAGTAATCTAAGAATATTTTGCTGTACTTGATTTGCTTGACTCATTGCAAATGTACCAGCTTGAGCAATAATGTTTTGTTTATTAAAGTTTGCACTCTCTGCTGCGTAATCAACGTCTCTAATTACAGACTCTGCAGCTTTAACATTAGTCATTTGAGTCATTTGATTTCTAATAGCCGCTTCTATTTGATTTTGAGTAGAACCGAAATCTGCTCTCCATGCATTAAGTGTATTTACTGCTGTGTCAACTACACCCATTGCTGTACCAGCTACTGTTGTTGTTAACAATGTACCTGTATTTGCTGCATATAATGTACCTAGTGAAAGTCCTGTTTGAGTTGCTTTAACCCCACCTGCAGTTGCCATTGTATCAGTTGAATTTTCACCCATTTGGAATGTTAATGCAGCACTTGCACCATTTGAACCATCTTGTAACAAATTAATACCATTATAATTTGTTTGTGTTGAAACATTGTCAATTTGATCAATCAATTTAACAATATCTTTTGCAATTGCATCACGTCCAGCTGTACTAGTAGTTGCAGTTTTTGCTTGGATGAGTTTTTGCTTGATAATATCAAGAATGTTTGATTGCTCTGCCATCGCTTTATCTGCAATTTGTAATAATGCTACCGCACTATTACCATTAGAAACTGATTGTTCTAATGAACTTGCTTGTGTTCTTAATTTATCTGCGATCGCTAGACCTGATGCATCATCTGATGCTTTATTAATTCTAAGACCTGAACTTAATTTCTCTAATGAGTTTCTTAAGTTTGAATTCACTTGAGTATTTGACTCCATTGCATTCAGTGCTGATACATTTGTATTAATTCGCATACTAATCCCTTATTATGTGTATAATTTTATATGTTCTGATTATATTTAAGCAAATCTTAATAAAGGCTTAAAATAACTTCCTTTTAGCCCTAAATTATGGGAATTCTAAAATTTAAACATAATTTTTCATTATTTAAACTATTTTAAAGAAATGGGTATAAGCCTTATACAGATTTCAACACTACTCCACACTCTATATGCGCACTATAGGCAAACTGATCAAAAAGCGCAAATTTTTCTATGGTGTGCGTTTTGGAAAGTTCTCTTAAATCTCTATACAAAGTTTCTGGATTACAAGAAATGTATAATATCTGTTCAAACTCTTTACAAAGCATTGTTGTAGTTTCATCAAGTCCTGCTCGTGGTGGATCAACAAATATTGTGCTAAAATTATAATCGTCTAGTTTCACATTTTCTTGCTTCAGCCGTCTAAACTCTCTTTTACCCATTCGTGCTTCTACAAACTCTTCACTACTCATTCGTATAAAACTAATATTATCAATATTATTCAATTGACAATTTGTTTTAGCAGATTTAATTGAGGTTTTTGAAATTTCTGTAGCCAATACTTTATCAAATTTTGTACTCAAAGGAATTGTAAAATTTCCTCCTCCACAATATAATTCACATAAATCATTTGTATGTGTACTGTTTTCAATTGCCCATTGAATCATTCCAGTATTTACTTTCTGATTTGGTTGGGTAAAACCACCCTCTTTATACTCAAAATAAAAATCTTTTCCATTAATATGTAGTGTTTCACTAATATGATCATCACTACAAATCAATTTTTGTCCTCGACTACGTCCAATAATTTTACTATTAAGTATAGTTTCTAATTCTTTGGCTTTTTGCGTCCACTGCTCATCTAACTTTTTATGATAGATCAATGTTATGAGTAAATCATTAGTTGTTGAACTTAAAAATTCCACTGCAAAAAGTTTGTATTTAAGTACCTCGTCATTTTGTATGAGTTCTAATAGTTTTGGCATTGTTTGAGCAATTTTTTCACTCACAATTGAGCAAGAACCGAGAGCTAAAGGCTTTTTATCCAAGTCATTCATCGCGTACGATAAAGTTGGATTCCCATTTTGATCAAAATCTTTCCATATTCGAAACTCAGCTCGATTTCTAAATGCTCCATCATTACTTTTTATAACATCAAATTCACCACTATATAAATCTTTAAAACGCTCTTTTTCTCTTTGTATTTTTTCATTTAATTGCTCATCATATGTCATACCACCTAAAGTACAACTTCCACATATTCCAAAATATTCACAATTCATTATCACTCCACCAATATTAATTATGATATTATATCACATGCAAAATAATTGGCAAGAACAACTACACGATTTATTAAACTGTGAACTCAAAGAGTTTTATCCCTTAGCACGAAGTCTCAATAGAGAATTGCACTTTTTTGTAGGTCCCACTAACAGTGGTAAGACATACACTGCAATGCAAGAACTCATCTCAGCTCATAGTGGGACCTATTTAGCACCATTAAGACTTTTAGCTCTTGAAGGATATGAAAACTTAAATGAAAATGGCACTTTAGCTTCACTGGTCACTGGGGAGGAACAATTATTCAATGAAGATGCGGCTCATATTTGTTCTACTATTGAAATGATTGATTTTGGTATGGATGTTGATGTATGTGTTATTGATGAAGTGCAAATGCTAGATGACCCTGATCGTGGTTGGGCATGGGTCAATGCAATTGTAGGAAGTCCAGCTAAAAAAATAATTATGACTGGAAGTGTAAATGCCTTAGAAGCGATCAAAAAAATCGCCTCGTATTTAGAAGAACCACTGCATATTAAAAAGTTCAAACGAAAAAACCAATTACAAATGTTACCAAAAGCAACCCCAATGAAACATATTAAACCTTATACTGCATTAATTGCATTTAGTAGAAATGAGGTTTTGAAATATAAACAAAAACTCTCGAAATTTTATAATATCTCAGTATTGTATGGAAACCTTTCTCCTGAAGTAAGGAAAGAGGAAGCACGTCGATTTCGAGAAGGCAAAACCAATCTTTTGATCGCGACAGATGCAATTGCTATGGGATTAAATTTACCGATTAAAACTATTCTTTTTACCACTGATACAAAATTTGATGGAGTAGAAAAAAGAAAACTTACCACCAATGAAGTATTACAAATAGCAGGTCGTGCAGGACGTTATGGACATCATGACATTGGATATATAGGTGCACTTAATTCTGAAAAAATATTGCATCATATTGATATGCAATTTCACTCACCAAATCCAACAATAAAACCACCATTTGGGGTCAAAGCAACTGGCTCACAAGTTCAACAATTAAGTAATCATCTACAAACTAAAGAGTTGCACAAAATACTACATTATTTTAGTACCAATATGAAGTTCTCTGGTCCTTTTGTTGCAGCTAATATCAAATCAATGGTACAAATAGCCAAAATTTTAGATCAGTCAACAAAAATGAAATTGGAAGAGAAATTTCTTTTTGCCCAAGCTCCAGTGAGTATTAATTCGCCATTAGTAAAAAGTGCTTTTATGTTTTTTGTAAAATCCGTACAATTACAAAAAAAGATCGATTATCGGTGTCCAATTAAAATTGGAAAAGTAGCTAAAACAGAAGAGGAATTACTTCAAGCCGAAGATGAGATCAAAAAAATCGCCCTTTATCTATGGCTATCTTATAAATTTCCTGACTTTTTCCCAGACACACAAACAGCATTAAATAAACGAGATCAAATCAATAAATTTATCGAAAACTCACTCAAAGCAAATATACGTCCATCAAATCAAAATAGAACCAGTGATAGAAGACCTAGACGTAGGTTTAATAAGTTTAATCGTTAATTAGTTATAATCTTTACTTTAGACATCGATACAAGGTTATAATATGCTGGGATCAATCTTCTCTACTGATTCTAATAAAACTCTTGAAAAAGAACTACTTAAAGATTATCTTAATGAGAATAAAATACGTAAGCTTCTGTCAAATGGCGCAACAGTAAGCCAGAAAGACAACAATGGTCGAACCATCCTCTTTGATTTGGTACGAAAAAAACGGATAGAATCCCTTAAAATTCTTTTTGAACATGGAATGGATATCAACGCTGAAGACAATTATGGTAAAACAGTTCTCAATGAAGCAATAGACCGTGATGATGGAGTGATGATCCGATTTTTACTTTCCAATGGAGCGAATGTAAATTATATCAATGATTCTGGTCGTACAGTTATGCAAGATGTTGCTTTAGATGGAAATGATAGAATTTTTAAGATCTTGATGAAATTCAATCCTGATTTAACGCTTACAGACAACTATGGTAAAACTGTTTTGTTTGATGCCATTGAGGGTGAAAATATTGAAATCATTCGTGAAATATTAAACAATATCGATGATATCAATGTCGTAGATGATCACGGTCAAAGTGCTTTATTTTACGCCGTACTCAAAGAAAAAACAGACATTGCAAAATTCTTAATTTCAAATGGAATAGATATTAATATTAATGATGAAAATAGACAACATGCTTTATTTAATGCCGTTATTTTAGGCTCTGATAACCTTGATGTAATTGAAATACTTTTGAAAAAGGGTATTAAACTGAATCAAAAAGATATCAATGACAGAACAATTTTAGACGAAATACTCAATATCATTAGTATGATAAAAGACCCTTATGCAAGTCCCCAAGGGAAATATAAACTAGCAGATCCAAAAAGAAATTATATCAAACTTACAACTATTTTAATGGAAAATGGCCTTGCTATCAACAGAACTGACGCAGAGGGTCGAACGGTTCTTTTTAGAGAAATTGAACGAAAAAATTATGAAACAATTGAATTTTTAATTAGTAGTGGTGCAGATATCAATCAAGTGGATAAAGAGGGACAAACTGTTTTATTCAATGCAATTATTGGGGGTATGAGTAATATCAATATGATTGAATTTTTGATCGAAAAAGGGATCGATATTGATAATATGGATGTCAATGAGAGAACTATCATTGATGAACTTGTTGAAATTATCTTAATCCAAAAAAATGGGAAAAAACCTAGTAAACGTAAATTTTTAGATATTGTCGAAGATGAAGATTATGTAGGCTTACTCAAAAGACTTTTAGCCAATAAACCAAAGATCAATATACCTAAAAGTAATGGTCAAACTGTACTCTTTGATGTAATCAATTATGATAATCTTGATTTAATCAAAACATTACTCAATAATGGAGCTGATGCAAATATCACTGACAAAGATGGAAATACTCCACTTTCATTATTAATCGATGAAGGGATCAAGATCAAACGTCCTAGGGAACGAGAAAAATTTCTTGAGAGACTTGTATTCTTGCTTAAATTTAGAGTTGATGTAAATGCGATGGATAATGAGGGTAGAACCATTTTTCACAAAGCAGTAATTGCTGATGATATTGAAGTAGTTGAAAAACTTTTAACTAAAAGAGCGGATCTGAATATTCGAGATAAACAAGGTCGAACAGCATTACATCATACGCAATGGAAAGGAAATCATAAAATTGCTCGTCTTTTAATTGCAGCTGGTGCAGATATGAATGCCGTTGATTATGCTGGATTTACCACACTCAATTATGCAGCGATTTTAGGGCATACTCAATTAGTAGTGGCATTGATCAATAGTGGTGTTTTGATGTATAACCATACTAAAAAAGCCCCTGCCGTTATCAAATTCTTTATTGAGCGAATCGCCAATCTTGACAAATTGCGTACTGGTAATATCACTGACGAAAAAATGAAAGATGCCATTGAACAAGTAATTCAAAATCTAAAAAATGAAATAGGCTACAAAGGATAAGGTACTTTATGAATCAAAATCTCTCAATAATTATACTCGCTGCTGGAGCAGGTACTAGAATGAAATCTACCACACCTAAAGTGTTGCATAAAATCTCTGGAAAAGAGATGTTATATTACAGTATCAAAGAAGCAAAAAAACTTTCAAATGATATTCATGTAGTATTATATCATCAAGCGAGTCGTGTACAAGAGAGTATGGAAAAATATTTTGATGATGTGCAATATCATATTCAAGATCATGAAAATTATCCAGGAACTGGTGGGGCTGTAATGCACATCACTCCTCAAAATGAAAAGGTTTTGGTACTTAATGGAGATATGCCATTAGTACAAGCTGAGGAGCTTAAAAAACTTATTCCACATGATGAAGTTGCTATTACCATGTCAGTATTAGAATTTGAAGATGCAAGTGGTTATGGAAGAGTAATCATTGAAAATGGTCATGTGAAAAAAATTGTAGAACAAAAAGATTGCAATGAAGAAGAACTCAAAGTAAACACTGCAAATGCTGGTATTTATTGTTTTGATAAAGAATTTTTATTAACAAACTTACCAAACCTTTCAAATGATAATGCTCAAAAAGAATATTATATTACTGATCTAGTAGAGATGGCAATTTCACAAAATCTCACTGTTGATCCATTTATTGTTAATGTTGAAAATTTTAAAGGAGTCAACTCCAAACTTGATCTAGCTAATGCCGAAGTGATCCATCAAAACAGACTCAAAGAAGAGTTTATGAAAGATGGCGTGATCATGAAACTACCTGATACGATCTATATTGAAGAAGGTGTGCAGATCATAGGAGAATCAATACTAGAAAATGGAGTAACGATTTTAGGAAATACCAAAATCATTGAAAGCCATATTAAAACAAATTCAATCATAGAAGATTCACAAATTGAAAACTCAAGCGTTGGTCCAATGGCAAGAGTAAGGCCACTTTCAAACTTAATAGATACTCATATTGGTAACTTTGTAGAAGTAAAAAAATCAAAACTCACTGGAGTCAAAGCTGGTCATTTAAGTTATTTGGGTGATAGTGAAATTGATAGTGGTACCAATATTGGAGCGGGAACGATCACTTGCAATTACGATGGGATCAATAAACACAAAACGGTCATTGGTAAAAATGTATTTATTGGTAGTGATACACAATTAGTCGCTCCTGTAACATTAGAAGATGATTGTATGATAGGTGCAGGTAGTACAATTACAAAAGATGTAAAAAGTGGTGAACTTGTAATCACCCGAGCAAAAGCAAAATCAATTGCAGGATATTTTTATAAATTTTTTAAAAAAGAGTCAAAATAGATGTTAACAAATAAAAAAGTACTTATTGGAGTTACTGGCTCAATTGCAATATATAAAACCTTAGAACTTATACGTTTATTGGTAAAACAAAATGCTCAAGTGAAAGTGATTATGACAGATAGTGCAAAAAAATTTATCACTCCACTAACCTTTGAGACGATCTCTCAAAACACTATTTTGGATGAATTAAATGAAGATTGGAGCACAGAAACAATCAATAATCATATAGCTGTTGGAAAATGGGCAGATATATTTGTCCTTGCCCCTTGTACAGCCAACACTATGAATAAACTTAGTAATGGGATTGCAGATAATATTTTATTGCAAACTGCTTTAGCATATCCACGAATAAAACTACTTTGTCCAGCAGCTAACACCAATATGCTTATGCACCCTTTAACAAAAGCGAGTGTAAAAATGCTCAAACTTTGTAACTTTAAAATTATTGAGCCAGTTACAAAAGAGTTAGCTTGTCAAGATATTGGTAAAGGAGCAATGGCTGAAGTAACTGATATCTATGATGCGGTTGTTAGAGAACTTTTTATAGATGAATACTGGAAAGATAGAAAAGTGGTTTTAAGTGGGGGAAGTACCATTGAAAAAATCGATGATGTAAGATATATTAGTAATTTTAGCTCAGGAAAAATGGCAAAAGCTTTAGCAACAGCATTGTACTATAAAGGTGCAGATGTATGTTTAGTTGGATCTAATACCACTGGACTATCAAATGCCATTCACACTATTAATGTTGACTCTACTCAAGAACTTTCCGAATACATAGTTGATGCATTGAGAATTGCGAAAAAGGGGAAACTTTCAAGTGCTACACTTATGGATGGATCACAACAAGTATTAATTCAAAAAACTCCTTATTTGTTTATGGTCGCTGCAGTAAGTGACTACGTGCCAAAGTTTCCACAACAAGGGAAACTCAAAAAAGATCAATTGGGTGAAACATGGAATTTGGAGCTTACAAAAAATATTGATGTACTTGATAGCATTGATAAATCTGGAATTATCACTGTTGGATTCAAAGCTGAAATGGATGATGCAACTGCACTAAACAATGCCAAAAACATGTTAGAGAAAAAAGACCTTGATGCAGTTTGTCTGAATCTAGTGAAAAATGATACTGCTTTTGGAAGTGATCAAAATCAAATTGAATTGATTCTCAAAGATGAAACTATATCTTTAGAAAAACAAAACAAGCTCAATATTTCAATGCAACTTTTAGAAAAATTGGGATCGAGATTTAATGACTAACGAAAATATCCCTCAGCATATTGCTATCATTATGGATGGAAATGGGCGTTGGGCGAAAGAAAAAGGCTTGAAAAGAACTGCTGGACATCAAGAGGGAGCCAATGTAGTTAGAGAGATCACCAAATACTGTAATGATATTGGAGTCAAATATTTAACGCTTTATGCTTTTAGTACAGAAAATTGGAATCGTCCAAAATTAGAAATTGAATTTTTGATGCGATTGCTTGAAACATGGATTGAAAATGAACTTGATGTGTTTATATCAAATAATGTCCGTTTTAAAACAATAGGGGATATCTCAAAATTTTCAAAAAGACTGCAAAAAACGATTGAAAATGCAATCAAAAAAACAAAACATTGTACTGGACTCACTCAAGTACTTGCACTTAACTACGGAAGTAAAGATGAAATTACACGTGCAGTTCAAAAACTTGTAAAAAAAGATGTTGAAATTACAGAAAAATCTATATCCAAAGCATTAGATACCTCTGGGATGCCTGATGTTGATCTATTGATCAGAACCAGTGGAGAAGTAAGAATCTCAAACTTTATGTTATGGCAATGTGCTTATGCAGAGATGTTTTTTACCCAAACCTATTGGCCTGATTTTACTCCAAATGAACTTGATGATATTTTGAGTGATTACGGAAAACGAGAGAGAAGATTTGGTGGTATTTAGTGTATACTGATTTTTTAATTATCATTTTTGCACTTATAATAGGATCATTTTTAAATGTATTGATCTATAGACTTCCATTAGGTGAATCTATAATCATGCCAAGATCACACTGTACAAAATGTAATACACCAATTTCTTTTTATGACAATATCCCAATACTCTCATATATATTACTCAAAGCACGTTGCCGATCTTGTAATGAAAAAATCTCAATTCAATATCCTATTGTAGAGTTTTTGACTGCTTTAGCTACATGGTTACTTTATAATAAACTTGGATTTAATGGTGAATTTATATTTATGGTACTCATTAGCTATACACTCATAGCCTTATCATTCATTGATCTTAAATACAAAGCAGTGCCGGATTATCTATTAGTGATTGTTTTAGTTCTTGCTTTAATGCATCCTCCATTTTCCATTGATCAAATCAAAAATGCTTTATTATTTGCTGGTGCATTTACACTATTGAATTTCTTTGTTACCTTTTACATTCAAAACATTAAATCAAAACTAAAAAATGATGAGTCTTTACTCAATCAAGAAGCATTGGGAGAAGGTGATATACCAATAGTTGCTACTATTGGTGCAGTATTGGGTGTCACTTCAGGTTTGGTGGCTATTTTTTTATCTGCATTTTTTGCTCTCATTCCTGCAATTTATAATTTATTTGTTAAAAATGATTTACAAACACCATTCATACCATTCCTATCATTAGGATTTATTACTGAATATTTATTTAATATATCAAGGATTTTCATACCATGAAATTATTTAAAAACTATCTTTTTAGTCAATTATCACAAAGTTTTTTCCCAATATTCATTACACTATTTTTTATCACTTCAATTGTGTACTTAGTAAAGATTGCTTCATTAACTTCTATTATTAAAATAGATTTTTTTGAATTAATGCAAATTTATTCATACTCACTAGCGAATATTTTATTCTTAACCTTACCAATTTCAATTTTCGCAGCTTCTGTCATTGCTGTGTCAAAACTTTCAAGTGAATATGAACTAATTATCTTCACATCATTTGGACTCAAACCATTACAGATTATAAAAGCTATTTTTCCACCTATTTTTGTTTTATCAATTACATTACTTATAATATCTCTTGATCTTATTCCAAAATCAGAACACTTAAATGAAAAGTTCCTTTCTTATGAACAAGCTCAGGCACAATTTAATATTAAAGCAAGTGAATACGGACAATCGTTTGGTGACTGGTTGATCTATATAGAAGATCACGATGGGAAACAATATGGCAATATAAAGCTCTTGAATACTGATCTTACGAAAGATCAATTTATTATTGCTAAAAATGCAACAGTGCATAATATTTCATCCAATATGAATCTTCAATTAGAAAATGGGAAAACCCTCATTATTGAGCCTGATGCGATCAATCAGATTAATTTTAAAACAATGTATTTATATCATACAATCAAAAATGAATTTATTGAGCCTTTTACTAATACCTATGATTTTTGGATGATGAATTTAGATGATAGTTATAGATTGTTAAGAAAATTTAATTTTTCTATTCTATTATCAATCTTTCCTTTCATCTCTTTATTTTTTGTGATCTATTTGAGTTACTTTAATCCACGATTTGATAAAAATAGAAGTAGTATTTATATAGTATTATTTACCACTATTTATTATGTACTAGCTTATTATCTATCCAAAACAATTGGTTTTTATAGTTTAGCAGTCTTGCCTACTGGTTGGATTTTAGTTTCATATTTACTATATTACAAGAAAATCAAGCCTCTATACTAATGAATATTAAGATAACTCTAGCCTATGATGGTTCACATTATTATGGATCTCAAGTCCAACCAGATAAACCAACTGTTGCAAGTGCTATTTATGAAGTATTTAAACATCTAAATATTGATTCATTACTACATTTTAGTGGTCGTACTGATAAAGATGTCCATGCATCCAAACAAGTAATTTCATGCCAAGTCCCTGATTATTGGAGTGATCTTACAAAATTACATGATATACTGAATAAAATGTTACCTTGTTCAATAAAAATTCTTTTAATAGAGGAAGTAGCCCAAGATTTTCACGCTCGATATAGTGCTAAAAAAAGAGTTTATCGATATATAGTTTCTAATAGATCTTTATCTCCATTTGAATGCAAATATATCACTTATCATCCCGTGCAAATTGATTTATCAAAATTACAAATGGCTATTAAACAATATATTGGAGTGCATGATTTTGGATATTTTTCTAAAGCTTCAAGTGAAGATATAAAAACCACAACTAGAGAGATGTTTCATTGCTATGTTTATCAATACAAAGGTGATTTTATTTTTACATTTAAAGCAAATGGTTTTTTAAGAGGTCAGATCAGACTTATGATGCAGTTTTTATTGAATATCAATGATAATAAAAATACACTAGAACAATTAATACAGCAACTTAATAAAGAGTATATCTACAATACAAAACCAGCAAGTCCAAATGGACTATACTTGAGTAAAATTATCTATTAGCTTTATATTCTCTGACAAGTGATTCTAATTTTTTCTTTGTAATGATCTCCACTTTACCATCTATATAAGATATTCTTCTTTTATTAGGATCATTTTTATAATCATAAATACTGTCTTGTGTAATAATTTGAACTACATTGTGTCCAAATGTTGCCACAAAATCTCTATTGGGATCAAGAATGATTTCATTTGCAGTCGTTTCTTCTGTTTTTAAGTCATCTAAATATTGAATTCCCACCCAGACTTTATATTTGCTCGTTACCTTTATACTTTTTGGAATTACTACTTCAGTATTTTCATCAACTTGTTGTACTTTTTCAGCTTGTTGTACTTCTGCAATGTTTTCCTCATTTACAGTTTTTTCAGCTTTCAAACTATTTTGATCATCATTTTGTGTAGGTTTTTCTTGCGTTAAAGGAACTTCTTGAGATTCTTTTATCTCTTCTTTTATCTCTTTTTCTTTTTCAATTGGAACTATAAGCATTTCATTTGTAGTCACTTCAGTATCCTGATTGTCTTCAATATTTGATACTGGCCTAAAATAAGTAAATAAAAGTAATGCAATGATAAAAACAATAAATGTAAGTGTAATCGTTAAAAAATATTGTTTCTTTTTTTGATTTTCTGTTTTTTGTTTATATTCAGCGGCTAATATACTTGGAGCTTTTTTAGTTTGAGCAAAATAATCATCTGCTTCTTCTTTAAGTTCAGATAGATCTAATTGTGTTTCTCTTTGAATTATCGTAATAAAACTATTGACTTTTATCTTATTTAATTTATCAAATTCTTTATTGAAAAGATAATTAAGATTTTCTATACTGATATGTGTTTTATGCGAAATTTGTTCTATATTATTCTGCACTCCGTCAAACCCCATTACATGAATAAAACATTCTATCTAAAAGAAAATTAAGAAAACTTTATAAGATATAAGAAAGAGTATTATTACTCTTTCTTATTAAATTAGAAACCGCTAATTTGTACGTAGTACGAGATCATTTCCAGTAAAGGATTAATGAAGAATATTGAAGCGATTGTAACAACTGCAGAGATTCCTACAACTGTTTTAAGTGTATTGTTTGCGTTCCCCATGAAATCAATTCTATCATCATAC
>JBNLDA010000056.1:0-12588 GCA_050304095.1 Arcobacteraceae bacterium
ATTAGGATATAGTTACGCTACTATGGACAATGTTTTTAAAAGAATGTTCGATAACAATGAATCAAAAGAACAATTGATCGCAGATGGCATCGAAGAAAAATTAATTGATATGTGTCTGTATAGATACAAAGCTAACGCATTTAAAGGTAAATTACCTACAATAGCACAAATAAATTGGAGAGATTAATAATGCAAGAAATACCATTTTACAAACCATCTATTGGAGTTGAAGAGATTGATCAGATTGATGAGGTTTTTGAGTTAGGAAAAGATTCAAAGGTTGAAGAGTTTGAAGATAATATAGCAAATTTTGTAGGAGCGGATCATGCAATTGCAACTTGTAATGGTACAGCTGCCTTATATCTTGCTATGAGTGCAATGGATTTAAAAAGAGGGGATAAGATTTTAATGAGTGTTAACTCATTTCCAAATGTTCCTGAAGTGGTAAGACATTTTGATGCAGAACCTATTTTCATTGATATTAATCTTGAAGATATGAATATTGATCTTGATAAATTAGATCAATATCTAACTGAAAACAAATCAAAAAAACTCAGAGGGGCTATTGTAAGCTTTATTGCGGGACAAACGCCAAATCTTGATAAGTTGTATGAGATTATCAAAAAACATAAGATAGTATTAGTTGAAGATGCTACAAATGCTTTAGGAGTAACGTACAATGATGATACTATTGGATCATTAAGTGCAGATATGACAGTATTTTCGATGAACCCATCAAATGGAAAAAGTTCTATTTCAAATACTGGTGTGATTGTTACAAATGACACGGAGTTAGCTGACCGAGCAAAACTATTGAGAAATCATGCAATTAAAACGACGTATGATGATTATGGAAATTTAGATTATATTTATGATGTTGTTGATATTGGGTTTAAATTTGATGTGAGTGAACTCGAAGCTGGATTTGGTCTTGCTCAATTGAAAAAAACGAATAAATTCATCAAAAGAAGAAAAGAGATTGCACGAATCTATGAAGAAAAATTAACAGGTATAAAACACGTTACGGTACCACAACATACTGATGAACATATTTTCACGCAATATATCATTAAAATCTCTAGAAATAGAGATGCTTTCGCTAGAGCACTAAAAGAAGAGGGTGTAGCAACTGGATTGAACTTTATTCCATTGCATTTATTGAGTTATTATAAACAAAAATATGGAATTAAGATCACTACTTATCCTAACGCTTTGTCTTCATATCAACAAATTCTTTCACTTCCTATGTACCCAGGACTTACTGATGAAGAAGTAGAATATGTATGTGATAAAGTCATTCAAATAGCTAAGGACTGGATCTAATATTTGAAGAAAAAACTCACTTTATGGGTTGAGGATTATTTATATAATCCAAACCCATTACAACAACTCATCTCTATTTGTTTATTGCCTTTGACAATGATCTATCTTTTGGTAGTATCATTGAAAAGGCAACTTGCACGTCCACAATATTATGGAATTCCAGTAGTAGGAATTGGTAATTTACTTGTTGGAGGTACTGGAAAAACTCCTATAACTATCGCATTATTGAAAAATAAAGAAAATGCAGCAGTTGTTTTACGTGGATATGGCAGAAAATCTAAGGGCTTGGTTGTAGTGAGTCACAATGGCAAGATACAGTGTGATATAAATATGAGTGGTGATGAAGCAATGTTGTTGGCTCGATCACTTCCAAATGCGGTGGTAATAGTATCTGAAGATAGAGTGCAAGGAATTAAAAAAGCTAAAGAACTAGGATGTAAATCTGTATTTTTAGATGATGGCTTTTCTCATGCCCATATTGCTAAATATGATATTTTAGTTCGACCTGAAAACGAACCGACCAATGTTTTACCATTGCCTAGTGGACCTTATAGAGAACCAAAAATCATGTATTCAATAGCGAATAAAGTTTTAGTTGAAAACAAAGATTTTACTAGAATCGTGACTATCAAACAAAATAATGAAATAATAGAGCATATTCCAGATAAATTAGTATTAATCACGGCTATTTCAAAGCCAAAGAGACTATTGAAGTTTTTACCATCACATACCATTTTAGAAGCTTTTGAAGATCATCATTATTTTACTATTGAAGAGATCAAAGAATTGGAAGAGCAATATAAAGATTATGCTTTTATAACCACTGCCAAAGATTATGTAAAATTAGATCAATTTAATCTGCACAATCTATATTTACTTGATCTTGAGATTGAGTTCTCAAAAAATCTCGATCTAAAGATCATTGAAGAACTTTAAGAATTTAGTCCTTTTCTCATTGCTTCAATCAAATCTTTATTCGCTTTTGTTCCTGTAAATAATTCAAACGCTAAAACACCCTGATATAGTAGCATATCATCTATACTACTAATTTTGCATAAAAATACAAATAGATACAAAAGCCTACAAAATAGGGATTTATATAAGCTTTTTTTAGTTATGATTTTACAAATGAATACATTTAAAAACATATTTCTACACTTTTAGGGTAGCTATAAGGTAGCTAAAATATCTTAATAGGGTAGCATGAAAAGTAGGTAAAATTATGGCACAAAGAATAAAATCTAAAAAGTATCCTGGTATTTATTATAGAGAGCTAAGTAATGGTGATAAATCGTATGATATAACTTATAAAGTTGATGATAAAAAAGTTTGGCTAAAAATAGGCTTACATAGTGAGGGAATAAGAGAAGCGTTCTGTCATCAAAAGAGAAATGAAATAGTAACTAAGCAAAGATTAGGAGAAGAATTACCTCATGTAGCATCGAAAAAGACTTCTAAGACACTATTAGAACTTGCAAAAGAATTTTATGACTACAAAGAGCTTTATAACAAACAAAATAAAAAAACTAGATCAAGAGTAGAAAATAGATTAAATGAACATTTTATAGGTACTAAGGCTATAAAAACAATAACTAAATCTGATATGGAAAACTTCCAAATAGAGATACAAAGAGATCTTATGCCGGCAACAGTTAATTTTCTAATGCAACAAGTTGGTGGAATATTTATTTGGGCAATAGAAAATGAAATAACTGAAAAAAATCCATGCGTAGGTATAAAAAAACTAAAAGTAAATAATTCAAGACTTAGATATTTAGAAATTGACGAAATTAAAAAATTAATTGATACCGTGAAAAATGATAAAATAGCATATTACTTCGTAATGTTGAGTTTATCAACAGGTGGAAGGCTACAAACAATATGCCATATAAAGCCATCTGATATAAAAGAAAATGGAACAATAAAATTATATGACTTTAAAAACAATAGTGAGTACTATGGATTTTTAAATGAAGAGCTTAAAACTGAAGTAGAGCAGTTTATAACAGAGATAAATATAAAAAAAGATGATTATTTATTTAAAACTACAAAAAATCAAAATTATACAAATCAATACTACTATAGAAAACTGCAACCTATATTTGATATTCTTTTTAATCCAGAGGGAACAGAACCGCTAAATAAAGTAACTATACATACACTAAGACATACATTTGCAAGTCAACTAGCTATAAATGAAACTCCTATATTGACAATCAAAAAACTTATGAATCACAATGATATAAATGCAACTATGAGATATGCTAAGTTAAGTAAGAGTAGTGGAGAGAAGCATGTCGATATTTTGATTAAGAGTTTTTATAATTAAAGTTATAATAAAATTATAAATAAAATATGTTTTATTTGAAATTATTTTTCAACAAAATCTTTTTAATTCAATGGTTCTATATGAAGAAAAAGGTAAAATAAATAAACTTAACAACAGATCACAATATAAACAAATTAGGATACAAATATATGGCAAAAGAAAATAACAATGACTTTGAAGCGTCACTTTTCAAAACAGCAGATAGGTTAAGAAAAAATATTGATGCTGCGGAATATAAAAATGTTGTATTGGGACTAATTTTTTTAAAATATATCTCTGATTCTTTTCAAGAACTATACGACAAACTTTCACAAGATAGTTTTTCAGACCCAGAAGATAGAGATGAGTATATAGCAGAAAATTGTTTTTTTGTACCTCGTGAAGCTAGATGGGCAGAACTTCAAGCCAAAGCAAAACTTCCAGAGATTGGTGTCTATTTAGATGATGCCATGAGTGCAATAGAAAAAGAAAACAGAGAGCTTAAAAATGTACTTCCAAAAGTATATGGGAAAGCAAATCTTGATAAAGCATCGTTAGGTCAGCTGATAGATGTGATTTCAGATATAGAACTTCAAGCTCATAGTGAAGACACAAAAGACTTACTGGGTCGTGTGTATGAATATTTTTTAGGTGAGTTTGCAAGTGCAGAGGGTAAAAAAGGTGGACAGTTCTACACTCCAAAATCTATAGTAAAACTTATGGTTGAAATGATAGAACCAAGAAAAGGTAGAGTTTACGACCCTGCTTGTGGTAGCGGTGGTATGTTTGTAATGAGTGAAAAATTTGTAGAAGATGTGATAGGTGGAAATATTCAAGATATTACAATCTACGGTCAAGAATCAAATCAAACTACTTGGAAGCTTTCAAAAATGAATCTTGCAATTAGAAATATCAACTCAAAATTTGTAGCTTGGAATACAGAGGGAACATTCTTAAAAGATGAACATCCTGATTTAAAAGCTGATTATATTTTGGCAAATCCACCATTTAATCAATCAGAATGGGGAGCAGATATACTTGCTGAAGATGGAAGATGGAAATATGGAACTCCACCAAATGGAAATGCCAACTTTGCTTGGATGCAACATATGATATATCACCTAAGCCCAAATGGAGTGATGGCTACAGTACTTTCAAACGGAAGTTTAAGTTCTACAACAAGTGGTGAGGGAGTTATCAGAGAAAAAATTGTAAGAGATAATCTTGTAGAGTGTATCATCGCATTACCAAAACAACTCTTTTACAATACAGGAATCCCCGCTACTATTTGGATATTAAGAAGAGGAAGAGACTCAAAAGACAACCAAACTCTTTTTATAGATGCTAGTGAGCTAGGATATATGAAAACAAGAGTCATAAGAGATTTTAAAGATGATGAGATAGCTAAAATCGAAGAGACTTATAAAAGATGGAGAAACCAAAAAGGGTACGAAGATATAGCTGGATTTTGTAAATCTGCTACTTTAGAAGAGATAGCTGAACATGATTTTGTTTTGACTCCTGGAAGATATGTGGGAATAGTTCATGAAGAGGATGACGATACTTCTTTTGAAGAAAAAATGGAACATCTCACATCAACACTTGCAAAACAAATGGAACAAGAAAAAATCCTTGATGATGAGATAAAAGAACAGTTATCAAAAATAGGTTACACTTTATGATATCTAACGATAGGGCAAAAATTTTATTTGAGCTTGATAAAGAGACAAAAGAAAAACATTATATTTTGCCAAATCCAAATGAAGTATTGTCAATTGAACTCATTGCATCAAATGAGCATTTTCAAAATGAAATATTTAATCTTGATATAAATAGAAAATATATGTCTCTCTCAAAAAGAACATTTCAGTCAAGAGTTCAACAAACAATAATATTAAGAAGATTAGATTTTGAAGGTGGGCACAGAAATCCTGAGATTAGTTTTGTTCCTCAAAATTTAGATGACAATATTCTTGATTTAATGAAAAAATATGAAAATGTTAAGTTTGATAAAGAGACACATATACATTTTTATATTGATGGTTATGGTGAGAAATGGGCATTCCCAGTAAAAGAATTTGATTTATTTGAGACGAATTCACTTTTTGAGCAAGCAAAAGAGTTTTGTAAATATTGCAATATAAAAGATATTCCTGAGTTTACACAAAAGGATTTACTATGCATGGCATAGATAATTTAGTAAATAAATATATTGATTTTATAAAAGAAAATATGTCTATAGATAAAATTGATGATACAAGTTATGAAATAGAAACACCATTTTTGGATAGAAGAAATGACTTTATTACGATCTATATTGTATTTGATAAACAAGATAAAAACAATATTGTCCTCACAGATAATGGATATACTCTAGCAGATTTAGAATTAAGTGGATTAGAATTTAACACCAAAAAGAGAAAACAAGAGTTGCAAACAGTTCTAAATGGTTTTGGTGTTCAAATGGATAAAGATAAAAGACTATTTGTAAATGCCACAGCAGAAAGTTTTGCACATAAAAAGCACAACCTTATACAAGCATTATTGGGGGTAAATGATATGTTTGTATTGGCTCAAAATAAAGTTATGAATTTATTTTATGAAGATGTGAGCTATTATTTTGATGAAAATGATATAAGATATACACCTAATGTGATTTTAGAAGGTAAATCACATTTTAATCATAAATTTGAATATATTATTCCTAAATCAAAATATGCACCAGAAAGAACAATAAAGCTCTTAAATCGTCCTAAAGCTGAGAATCTCAAAGCTACACTTTTTGCGTTTGAAGATACAGGAGATAAAAGACATGGCAAAGGTTATATTATCTTAAATGATGAAGAGAGTATCAAAACAGATTTAATAGAAGCTATTAATGAATACAAAATCATTCCAATTCTTTGGAGCCAAAAAAACAATTACAAAGAGGAGTTGGCTGCATAATGAAAACTCTACCAATGGGATGGATAGAAACTAAATTAGGAGATATTGCGAATGTAGTAA
The DNA here is from genome assembly GCA_050304095.1 of Arcobacteraceae bacterium. Classification (GTDB taxonomy): domain Bacteria; phylum Campylobacterota; class Campylobacteria; order Campylobacterales; family Arcobacteraceae; genus JAYEFX01. Next base: position 6,638 of record JBNLDA010000056.1, read on the forward strand.
CAGATTATGTTGCAAACGGTAGTTTCGCTTCACTAAAAGAAAATGTAACTTATAAACAAGAAAAAAATTTTGCAAGATTAATAAGATTAGTAGATTATAATAAAAATTACAAAGGCGATGCAATATATGTAGATGAAAATTCATATAATTTTCTAAAAAAGTCTCAATTAGAACCAAATGATATTATTATTTCAAATGTCGGAGAATATTCTGGTACAGTTTTTAGAGCACCAAGCCTTGATATTCCAATGACACTAGGACCAAATGCGATTTTGGTCAAATTTTCAAATGATGATTTTATGTATTATTTTTTTAAAAGTAATATTGGACAACACTTACTAAATACTATAAAATCAGGTTCTGCAAATCCAAAATTTAATAAAACAGATTTTAAAAAAATAAAACTAATTATTCCAGAATCTCCTGATGAACAAAAAGAGATAGCAAGTATCCTTTCATCTTTTGATAAAAAAATAGAACTTTTAAAAGAACAAAATCAGACTTTAGAAACTATGGCACAAACTATTTTTAAAGAGTGGTTTGTTGATTTTAACTATCCAAATGCAACAGATGAGATGATTGATAGTGAAATGGGAGAGATTCCAAAAGGGTGGAGAGTAGGTAAAATAGGAGATGAATTTGATATAACTATTGGAAGAACTCCACCAAGACAAGAGAGTCAATGGTTTTCAGAAATTCCAAAAGGTATGAAATGGGCTTCTATTAAAGATATGGGAAATGCAGGAGTATATATATTTAATACATCGGAATATATTGTTGATGAGGCAATAGTAAAATTTAATATCCCAATTATTCCAGAAAATACAACAATTTTAAGCTTTAAAATGACAGTTGGTAAAGTTTCAATTACAGCAGAAAAAATGCTTTCTAATGAAGCTATTGCACATATGAAAATTAAAAAAGATTCTTATTTAACGAGTGAATATATATATCTTTTTTTGTTGAATTTGAATTTTAATACTTTGGGTAGTACTTCATCTATTGTAACAGCTATTAACACTGCTATTATAAAAAAAATTAGATTTTTAGTACCAGATAAAAATTCAATGAATAATTTTAGTAACTTGATTATACCAATCTTTACAAAAATTAAAAATAATTCTAAACAAATACAAACTTTAGAAAAAACAAGAGATTCTTTATTGCCAAAATTAATGAGTGGTCAAAAAAGAGTTTTTGAATATGATAATTAGGAAAATATATGTCTCAAGATAAAAATACAGCTGATGAGATAAAAGAAACAGCAAAAGAGCTTTATAACAATGTCTCAGAGGTTTTAACTGAAAGAGTTTTTCGACCTATGTATTTTTATTTTATTATTTCATGGTCTGTTATCAATTGGAAATTTTTATATGTATTTTTATTTGGAAATGAAGAGATAATAATCGAGCAAAAAAGTATTTTAAAAGTTGAATATTTATCAAGCTTGTATCAATGGTCATCATGGCTAGAAATTGGTTGTAGTTTACTATTTTTATTGATATTACCTGCTATATCTACATTTATTGTAGTTTGGTGGCTAAGCCTCTTATCTGAAAAATTTGTAAAAAAGAATGAAGCGCACAAAGAAAGAATAAAAAGTGTAAAAAAATTAATATTAGAAAAAGAAAAATTTTATTTTGAAAATGAAATGGTACAATTACGAGAACTTGAAGCAAAAAAACAACAGATAAAATATGAAGACAATTTAGAGTATAACGATTATTTAGATGGGTTACAAGATAATATCGTTATAGGTAATATAACAATATTACCTAGTAGAGCTTTGTACGAAAATGACTATGGTGCATATAAAGTTGGTTTAGATGAATTTAAAGAAAATGAATCGCAAGAAAGTTAATACATTAGAGGGATAGTATGAAAAATCATTTTATAGAAAATGTAGAGTTTAAAAATTTTAAGTGTTTTAAAGAACTACGAGTAAAAAATTTAAAAAGAGTCAATCTTATAAGTGGTAAAAACAATATTGGTAAAACTTCTTTTATGGAAGGTTTAGAGTTATTTTTATCATCTAAAGATATTTATGAAGTTCTATCAAGTATACATAAAATGATAAGAAGAAGACAATACAATAATAGGCAAAATAATAAATATTTAGAATTTGATATTATTTATCAAAATAACTCTACAATGGAAATTAACTCCTCAAATAGTAAACTTAAAATTGAGTATTTTGATGAATTTATCAAAAAAACTGATACTCAAAATAGAATGATTGAATATATTGATGTGCCATCAGTATCGAATCAAAATTTATTTGGTGAAGATGACTTAATCGTGACACATGAACCAGCACTTAAGATTACTCTTTTGGGAGAAGAAAGAGTGGTTCCTCTTGATAGAATTTTTGAGAGAATGGGTCTTGCAAGAAGAAATACTGAGGCTAAAACAATTATTAATTATGTATCTTCTAGTACTACTGATGAAAAAGAGATAGCAATTTATTATGGAAAATTAATAGATATAAATAAAGAGAAATATCTTGATGAGTCATTATCTTTATTTGATGAAAATATTGTTGCTCTTAAGCAAAAAGTAACAGATAGAGATACTGTAGTTTTAAAATTAGCTTTAAAAGATAGACCTACACCTATATTATTATCTTCTCTTGGTGAGGGTATCAATAGATATATCGCTATTTTATGTGCTATTTGGGCAAGTAAAGATGGATATTTGTTTATAGATGAGATAGAAAATGGAATCCACTATACAAACTATAAAAAACTTTGGAAGATTATATTTGAAGCATCAAAAATGGCAAATTGTCAGATTTTTACAACGAGTCACTCTCGTGAGTGTATTGAAGCATTTAATGAGATAAATCAAGATAATGAGGGAATTTATCTAGAATTTTATAAAAATCAAAAAAATGGGTTAATAACTGTAAAAGATAGAGACAATGAGCAGTTGGAATATGCTCTAACTCACGGTGGAGAGATTAGAGGTGAGTAGTTTAATTATTGTTGAGAGTCATAACGATAAATTTTTTATTGAAAAACTAAGTGATGAATTAGGATTTGCCAATATTCAAATAGAAGAACCGATTTGTAATATTACAGATTATGAGTGTTTAGATGGTTTATCTGAAAAAAAATTAACATTAACACTAAGTGAAATAAAATTTGATAAATACCAAAAAATTGGAATTATAATTGATGCTGATGATAAGGGGATAGAAGATAGGATAAAATTAGTAAATACTTGTATAAAATCTTTGGAAGAAGTGCCAAGTGATTTTCAACTAACAAGAATGAATGAGTTTATAAAAATCGAAAAATTAGATGTTGAGATTGGTTGCTATATTACTAATGTATCTGGTAATGGTGAACTTGAAACTGTATTAAAAGTTATTGCATCTAAAGATTCAACTTATGCAGATTGTTTGGATGCTTGGAAAAGTTGTTTGACCTCTAAAGGTAAAACAATAAAAAATAAAGATTTTGATAAATTTTGGGTAAATAATTATCTAAGATTTGATACATGTAAGTCAAGTGAAAAAGGTCAAGCAGATAGAAAATGTAGAGGTGAGATAGCAATAAAAAAAGATATTTGGGATTTTACAAATCCAATATTAGATGAATTGAAAACTTTTTTAACTTCACTTTCTCAATAAAGAAGATATCATGAATATTAACGAAAACTCAATCGAACAAAACTTAATAGAACTATTAAAAAAACAAAATTATAGATATCTTCATGGAAGTCAAATAGAGCGAAATCTTGATAGTGTACTTTTAGAAGAAGAGCTAAAAAATGCACTAAAAAGACTAAATCCACTTTTACCACAATCTGCAAGAACAGAAGCTTATAATCAAATACTTCATGTTGGCTCAAGCGATATGATGGCAAGTAATGAGAAGTTTCATAATATACTTTGTGAGGGAGTAACTGTTGAGTATGAAAAAGGTGGTAATACTCAAGGGATAAATGTCAAACTTATAGATTTAGAAGATATTGATTCGAACGATTTTTTAGTTGTAAATCAGTTTATCATCAAAGAAAACAACAATGAAAAACGACTTGATGTTATACTTTTTATAAATGGTTTACCACTTGTAATAATTGAACTTAAAAATGCACTTGATGAAAAGGCAACTCTCTATCGTGCTTATACTCAAATACAAAACTATAAAAAAGCTATACCGACAATTTTTTATTACAACTCATTAACTATTATATCTGATGGTATCGATGCAAGAGTTAGTTCTTTATCTGCTCCTTACTCAAGATATTTGGCTTGGAAGTCACCAGAAAAAAAAGAAAATGGAATATTACCTGAGCTTCAAATCATGACACAAGAGATGTTAAAAAAAGATGTACTGCTAAATCTCATACGATTTAATACTGTGTATGAAAAAGAAGAGATAAAAGATGAAAAAACAGGTGTTTTATCGATTGTAACTATCAAAAAAATAGCAGCTTATCATCAATACTATGCAATACAAAAAGCCATACAAAAAACTCTTGAAGCTCTAGGTAAAAGTCAAAAAATTGGTGTAGTTTGGCACACTCAAGGAAGTGGAAAATCTCTTTCTATGGTGTTTTATACAGGACAATTAGTAGTAAATAAAGATATGAAAAACCCAACTATCGTAATACTAACAGATAGAAATGATTTAGATGATCAACTTTTTACTACATTTGGAAATTGTAAATCACTTCTAAGACAAACTCCTATTCAAGCACAAAGCAGAGAAGATTTAAAAAAAGTGTTAAGTGTCTTAGGCGGTGGAATTGTCTTTACTACAATACAAAAATTTAGTGATGAAAGTGGAGAAATAAGTACTAGAGATAATATTGTTGTGGTTGCAGATGAGGCACATAGAAGTCAATATGGATTTACAGGACGAATAGATAAAGATGGAGATGTAAAATATGGAAATGCTAAGTATCTAAGAGATGCCTTACCAAATGCAAGTTTTATAGGTTTTACAGGTACCCCAATAGAAAAAGAAGATAAATCAACTCCAGCTGTTTTTGGTGATTATATTGATGTTTATGATATAGCTCAAGCTGTAAAAGATGGTGCAACTGTACCTATTAGTTACGAAAGCCGTCTTGTAAAAATAAAATTAAATCGTGAAGTTGTAGATAAAATTGATGATTTGATTGAGGGAATAGATAATACAACTGAAGGACAGATAGAAAAATATAAAAGTAAAAATTCTCAGATTAATGCGATAGTTGGTAATAAAGATAGATTAAAAGAAGTTGCCAATGATATAGTAAGCCATTTTGAAGCTAGACAAGAGCTTTTTAGTGGAAAAGGGATGATTGTTTGTATGACAAGACAAATAGCAGTTGATTTATATAATGAAATCATTTCACTAAGACCTTCATGGCATAATGATGATTTGTCAAAAGGTAAAATAAAAGTTGTTATGACAAGCTCTAGTGATGATCCAGAATCATTTCAATCTCATGCAACTACAAAAAAAGACAGAAAACTATTATCTGGAAGAATAAAAGATATTCATGATGAATTAGAACTTGTTATTGTTCAATCTATGTGGCTTACAGGGTTTGATTGTCCACCAATGCACACGATGTATATTGATAAAAAAATGCAAGGTGCAAACCTTATGCAGGCAATTGCCAGAGTTAACCGTGTATATAAAGATAAACCAGGGGGATTGATAGTTGACTATATAGGTATAGGACAAGATTTAAGAAATGCGATGATGACTTATGTGGAAGCAGGTGGTAAAGGGGAAGCTGTTGTAGATATTAATGAAGTGATTGCAAGTATGAAGTCAAAATTTGAAGTTGTACAACAAATGTTTCACTCTTTTGATTATTTAGAATATTTCAAAGATGAACGCTTATTGGACAAAGCGAATTTAATAAGTATTGACCGACTCGGATATGGATATTCTGAATATGGACTTTTTGAACCTTCTCTTGAAAAACAGGCTCTTGTTGTTAAACAG
>JBNLDA010000057.1:0-12336 GCA_050304095.1 Arcobacteraceae bacterium
TATCTTGCAGTTGATCAACAATTTGTGGATAATCTAATTAAATCTTCAGTGATATTTATACTTTTTTGGGTTCTTTTTGGAAGTGTGAATGTATTTGAAGATGTGATATATAGATTTGCTTCAAGATTTGGACAAGAATTACACCAGGAGATTGGTTCATTTTTAGTTAAGACCCTTAAGATATTTATTTTCATTGTTGGTTTTGTCGCAGTATTACAAAGTTGGGATATTAATGTAAGTACATTTATCGCTTCACTTGGAATTGGTGGTTTAGCTTTTGCACTTGCTGCTAAAGATACTGCAGCAAATCTATTTGGTGGATTAACTATACTAGCAGACAAATCACTAAAAATTGGTGATTGGGTAAAGGTAAATAGTGTTGAAGGGATAGTAGAAGATGTTGGATTAAGAACTATCAAAGTTCGTACATTTGAAAAATCATTGATCACTGTACCAAATCAAGTTGTAGCAAATAATCCAATAGAGAATTTCTCTAAAAGAGGTATTCGAAGAATCAAAATGAGTATTGGACTAGAATATGGCTCAACGCAAGTTATGATTCAAAACATTAGAGAACAAATTGAAACAATGCTTAAAAATCATGAAGGCATAGCTCAAGATTCGACAATGTTAGTAAGATTTGATGAATTTGGAGCAAGTAGTTTAAATATATTTGTATATACCTTTACCAATACTTCAGATTGGGATAAGTATTTACAAATAAGAGAAGATATAAATTTAAAAATCATGAAAATTGTTGAAGAAAATGGTGGCTCTTTTGCTTTCCCAAGTATGTCAATTTATCATGTAAACGAAGATAAGGAATAGTGTGTTAAAGAAAATAGCCTTAATAGGACAACCAAATGTTGGTAAAAGTTCATTGTTTAATCGAATTGCAAAGAAACGAATTGCAATTGTTAGTGATTTAGCAGGAACTACAAGAGATATTAGAAAACATGAAATAGAGATTTTAGATAGACCCGCTTTGATGTTAGATACTGGTGGGATTGATGAAACCAATGATGCGATTTTTTCGAATGTTAAAAGAAAAGCAATCGAAACTGCACGTGAATCAGATATTATTCTTTTTATGGTTGATGGAAAGAAAATTCCTGATGAAAAAGATAAAGAACTTTTTTACGAATTGCAAACGTTAGGTAAAAGACTTGCTTTGGTCGTAAATAAAATTGATAATGATAAAGAGAAAGAAGAGAGGCTATGGGCATTCTTTGAATTTGGAATAGATGAGGGTGATCTTTTTGGTATCTCTGTATCTCATAATAGAGGGGTAAAATCTTTATTTGAATGGATTGCAGCTGCATTGCCTCCTAAAGAGGAAGAGGTAGTATTAAATTATGAATTGCTTGATGATGATGAAGATTCTTTAGAGGATTTTCTAACTCCTAGAGAAGATATTAATGCCGATGTTGAAATAGACAATCATAATGATATTAGGGTTGCTATTATTGGAAAACCAAATGTTGGAAAAAGTTCAATATTAAATGCAATTCTTGGAGAAGAAAGATCAGTAGTTTCTCCAATAGCTGGAACAACAATCGATCCAGTTGATGAATCATTTGAATATGAAGGGAAAAACATCACTTTCGTTGACACGGCTGGTTTAAGACGTAGAGGAAAGATCGAAGGGATTGAGAAATTCGCTTTAATGAGAACGAATGAGATGCTTCAAAATGCCAATGTTGCTTTAGTAGTATTGGATGCGAGCCAACCTTTAACAGATCAAGATGAAAAAGTTTCTGGTAATGTTGATAAATATGGATTGGCTACCATTATTGTTTTAAATAAATGGGATGAAAATAATATGGATTTTGAAAAAACCGTTAAAGAGGTTCGAAGAAGATTTAGATTCCTTTATTATGCACCAGTAATTGCTGTATCGGCTAAAACAGGGCGAAGTATCGATAGGCTCAAAGAGAAAATCATTCATATTTTTGATAATTACACAAGACGTGTAAGTACTTCGGTATTGAATAGTATTGTTGAAGAAGCAGTTAGAAGACACTCATTACCAAGTCCGGCAGGAAATAGACTGAGAATCTATTTTTCAACGCAATTTGAGATTTCACCACCAAGAATTGCTTTGATTATGAATAAACCTAAATTATTGCATTTTAGTTATAAACGATATTTGATTAATTTCTTAAGAGAACAACTTGATTTTGAAGGTACACCAATTCATGTCGTGGCTCGTGGAAAAGGTCAAAGAGATGATCTAGATGAGGCTGTAGAGTTACTTGAGTAGCAAACCAGCTAAATAACCACTACTAAATGACCATTGGAGGTTGTATCCTCCACATGGTCCATCTATGTCAACTACTTCTCCACAAAAATACAATCCATCTATAAGTTTACTTTGCATTGTTTTTGGATCGATCTCTTTTAAACTCACTCCACCTCTTGTAATCATCGCTTTATCAAAGCCATCATTCCCAATAATGGTCATTGGTGTAGCGCTTATCATTTTAATGAGATTATCTCTATTTTGTGGATTTTGTTTTTTCAATGTTGTATTGCCTTGTGTGTTTGTTAAAGCAATAAGTTCTTTCGCTACACTTTGAGGTAGTAGGGTGTTTACTATTTCTAAAAGAGTTGCATTGGGGTTTTGTGAACTATACATTTTTATATGTGTATAGATTTGTTCACTATTGAGCCCTTTAACCATATTGATCAAAATTGGCACCTCTTTATATTTATCTAGATAAGGAGTGATTTCTCTTGCAAAATCTAAAATCACTGGACCTCTAAGACCATTTTTTGTAAATATTAGATCTCCGACAGCTTTGATTTTTTTGAGTTTTGGAATATCTATTGTTATAAGCGCCTTAGCAATTGTATCAGCAGTACAATTTGCCACCCAAGTTTCTTTTGTATGCAATGGCATCATTGCTGGATAAAGATTGGTTATGGTGTGTCCGAATGATTTGGCAAAATCATATCCATCACCATTAGCTCCAAGTGTTGGATAACCTAATCCACCAGTTGCTATAACAACATTTTTGCTTTTGTATTGTCCATTGGTGGTAGTTATAATGTGAAAATCATCATATGCTATTGATTTAACTTTTTCATTACATCTAATTTCAACATTACACTTTTTTAATTCATTCTCAAGTGCATCTATAATTGTAGAAGATTTATGAGTAATAGGAAAAACTCGAAAACCATCAGGTATATGCGTATTAACTTCAATACTTTGCATAAAATCTATTAAAGCATTGTGATCAAAATGATTGAGTGCATCACTCATGAAGCGACCATGTTTACCAAAGCTTTCCATAAATGTAGTATTGTCTAATGTATTAGTCAAATTACATCTACCACCACCAGTAGCTTTTAATTTGGTAGCAATTTTAGGGAGTTGTTCGAGTAATAAAACGTTATGATTGTTTCTAGCTGCAGTGATCGCTGCAGTAATACCTGCAGCTCCAGAACCCACAACAATGAGATCATAAAGGTTTGTATTCAATTATGATAAGTCTTTGAGCGTTGCGATATTGGCTGCAAGTTTATTAGTCACTTCTAAATATTCAAGTTCTGGGATGCTATCTGCAACCACTCCAGCTCCTGCTTGCATGATCACTTCATCTTTTTTAAGTAGAGTCGTTCTGATTGTAATTGCACTGTCCATATTTCCATCAAAACCAAAATAAGCAATACTTCCACTATAAAAACTTCGTTTTATCCCTTCAAATTGAGCAATTAGTTCCATGGCTCTAATTTTTGGAGCTCCCGTCATGGTACCAGCAGTAAATGTTGCTTGAAAGAGATCAAACATATCATATTGATCATCAATGATTGCTTCTACATCTGAAACAATATGCATTACGTGAGAATATCGCTCGATTCGCATAAGGTCTGTAACTTCAACAGTTCCTTTTTTGGCTACTCTTCCAACATCATTTCTACCTAAATCAATAAGCATAATATGTTCTGCTCTCTCTTTTGGATCATTGATAAGTTCATGTTCCATTTCTAGGTCTTTATCTAGGGTTTTACCTCTTTTTCTAGTTCCTGCAATTGGTCTTAATAATATATGACCATCAGTAAGTCTTACCATTACTTCAGGAGAACTTCCTGCAATAGAGAAGTCTTCATATTGCAGTAGATACAAATAAGGACTAGGATTTTTACTTCTAAGGGCTCTGTAAAAACTCAAATGATCCACTGTTGCTTTTTGAGTAAATCGATTAGCCATAAGTATTTGAAATACATCACCACTTCGAATCATCTCTTTGCTTTTTGCTACCATATCAAAGAATTGTTCTTTAGAAAATGCAAACGATCCTTCATTGTGAATGATCGCTTTTTTTAATGGTTTGTAAGCATATGATTCATGTAGGAGTTTTTCAACTTTTTCAATATGTGGTTCAAATTCTTTTAATGAGGTTAAAAGTGTTAAAATTGAAGTCTTATGAGAAAAACAAAGAATCATTTTGGGTCGAATAAGATCAAGATCAGCAATATTTATCGTATCATTTAGATTGAGCATAGATTTTTTCAAGCTTGGCTCAAATTCACAAACCATATCATATCCAACATTACCAATAAACCCATCAATAAGACCAATACCAAGTTCATTGGCTTTATCTTTGTAAACTTGCTTATCTAATTGCTTGTAGTAGCTTCTTAAGTAATCAAAAGGATTGTTTGATATTTCATGAATTTGACCATTTTCATTTTTGTGAAAACTCTTTTGATCTTTATGCCAAATTCGCTCTCGTGCTCCTATGGCTATATAACTAAAGTTTCCATCAGCACTATTTACAGTGCTTTCAAATAAAAATGTAATCTCATCTTGAAAAAGTTCTTTTACTTTGTCATAAATTGAAACAGGTGTAAATTGATCTAGAAATAGTGTTTTGCTATAAAATTCCATAAAACCTCTAAAATTTAATCACATATGCGCTATTTGCATTCAATTTTGTTTTAATACCTGGTAAAGCATCTTTAGCTTGAGTCGTTGAGCCATAAGGCCCAATAAGAACTTTTACATAGGTTTTATCTCTTACTTCGACTGAATAGAGTTTATAGCTATATCCATTTGCAGTAATATTGTCCATAAATTTTTTATTTGGTTCTTTAGAAAAAGCTCCAATCTGTACAAATACGCCAGTTGGTTTTACATTGCTAGCACTCTGTGCAAAATCTGTTACCACAGGTTTTTGAACCACTTGTTTTACAACTTTTTTAGGTTCTTGAGGAACTGGTGATTCTTCAATCACTTTTTCTTCAGCTTTTAGCTTTTCAATAATATTAGATGATTTTTTCTCTAGAACAGCACTATCTACTGTTTCTTCTTGTGTTGGTTGAGTTGTATCAACAGTTGTCTCTTCTGTAGTTTGTGAAACAGCAGATTCTTCTTGTTTAATCTCTTCCATTTTCTTTTTGATAATGTTTTGATATTGTTTTTCTATCTCATCATTGTTTAAAGCTTGATCTTGTGAAATAGTTTCCTGTTTAGTATCAACCAAAGAATTACTATTTTGTGCATCATCAAAACTTCCCATTAACTTAATGATTAGAACTGTTAGAACAAACAAAAGCAATAAAGCTAAACCTAAAATGATATATTTTTTCTTATCATTTTCATTTTCTTCATCATCTAAAATCAAATCACCTAATTCTTGTTCTGGTACATCAACCATTACAGGATCATCAAGCTCTTGGTAAGGAGGATGTGGATCTTGAGGTGGGAATGATTCAGGTTCGCCACTATTAAGCTGTTGTTTCAACTCTTCTAGTTCATGTTGTCTTTCAGCCATCTCTTGTTTTATCTGAACATTCTTTGCAAATTTATCACCTTCAAATTCCATAAAATCCTCCTTGGTGTGTTTTTATTTATTAATATGTTGATTTTGTATAGATTACAAAATTTCTTGCTAATTGTTTTAACTCTTCTTTTACTTTTGTTTGTAATTCAGTGTTGTTAATATCATCAAGAACATCGGCAATTTTATTTCCAATAATCTCAAATTCATTTTCTTTCATACCACGTGCAGTTAATGCTGGAGAACCAATTCTAATACCACTAGTTACAAATGGACTTCTTGTTTCACCTGGAACTGTATTTTTATTTACTGTAATTCCAGCATTACCCAAAGCTGCATCTGCGTCTTTACCACTAAATTCTTTATTTAAGAATGATACTAGTACTAGGTGATTATCTGTACCATCGCTAACTACATCATATCCTCTATCCATAAGTACTTTTGCTAAAGTTGCTGCGTTTGCTTTCACTTGTTGTGCGTACTCTTTCCAAGATGGATCAAGAATCTCTTTAAATGCAACTGCTTTTGCTGCAATTACATGCATTAAAGGACCACCTTGTGTTCCTGGGAAGATCGCTGAATTTAATTTTTTAGCAATATCTTCATCATTACACATGATCATACCACCTCTAGGACCTCTTAAAGTCTTGTGAGTAGTTGTTGTAACAACATCTGCATGAGGGAATGGGCTAGGGTGTTCACCAGCAGCCACTAAACCAGCAATATGTGCAATATCTGCAAATAAATAAGCTCCAACTGCATCTGCAATCTCTCTGAATTTAGCAAAATCGATCTCTCTAGCGTAAGCACTTGCTCCACATACGATGATCTTTGGCTCTGTTAATTTAGCAATTTCCATAACTTTATCATAATTGATTCTTCCATCAAGCTCAACACCATAATAGAATGCATGGTAATTTTTTCCTGAAAAACTTGGTTTAGAACCATGAGTTAAATGTCCACCATGACTTAAATCCATACCAAGAATTTTATCTCCTGCTTGTAAAAGAGCAGCATATACTGCACCATTAGCTTGACTTCCTGAGTGTGGTTGTACATTTGCATAATTACATCCAAATATCTCACATGCTCTATCAATAGCTAATTGCTCAACTTGGTCAGCGAATTCACATCCACCATAATATCTTTTTGCTGGATAACCCTCTGCATACTTATTTGTAAATACTGAACCCATAGCTTGCATTACTGCAGGACTTGTAAAGTTCTCACTAGCGATCATCTCTAAATGATCTGTTTGTCTTTCTAATTCACTTTCGATTAGATCGAATACCTCGCTATCTGCGTCTTTTAATAAATCTGGTTTAACGTATCCCACTGAACAATTTCCTTTCGATTGACATAAATTTGATAAAAAATCCATAAATCCCATTGTGTATCCTTTTATTCCTCTTCATCAGAGTGAAGATCGATCTCTTTTGCTATTGGTTTCATTGCTGGGAACAATAAAACATCCCTAATACTATGTTGATTCGTTAGCATCATTACAAGTCTATCTATACCGATACCTTGACCTGCAGTTGGTGCCATCCCATAACTTAAAGCATTAACAAAATCACTATCCATTTCGTGTGCTTCATCATCACCTGATTCTTTTGCTTCCATTTGTCCTTCAAATCTCTCTAGCTGATCAATTGGATCATTAAGCTCACTAAAGGCATTAGCAATCTCTTTTCCTGCTATGAATAATTCAAATCTATCTGTTAAATGTGGCTGCTCATCATTTCTTCTAGCTAGTGGAGAAATTTCGACTGGATATTGAGTGATAAATGTTGGATTGATTAATTTTGCTTCAACAAATTCATCAAACAATTCTCCCTGAAGTTGACCAAGGTTCATTGCTGTATTTACTTCAATATTTCTTTCTTGTAAATAGGCAATAATTTTTTCTTTATTTGTTGCAACATCAGCTGGAACACCGCCAATATCTGATAAAGATTGGATTAGTGGAATTTCAGTAAATTGCGAAAAATCAACTTCAATATCTCCATAAGGTAATACTGTTGGTAAATCTAAATGATCGAATAGGTATACAAAATATTCTTTTGTAATAGCAATTAGATCTTTATATGTTTTATAAGCCCAATAAAATTCAATAGAGGTAAATTCTGGATTGTGCGTTGCATCCATTCCCTCATTTCTAAAATTTCTATTGATTTCAAATACTGCTTCAAATCCACCTACGATTAATCTTTTTAAATATAATTCTGGTGCGATTCGAAGGAATCTATCTACTCCAAGTGCATTATGATGAGTAACAAATGGTTTTGCATTGGCTCCACCAGCAATTGGGTGCATCATTGGTGTTTCAACTTCCAAGAAACCTTTGCTTTCGAAGAATCTTCTTGTAAGACTGATTACTTTTGATCTAATATGGAAAGTTTTTCGCACTTCACTATTCATAATAAGATCTAAATATCTTTGTCTATATCGTAGTTCCTTATCTTGAATACCATGATATTTTTCTGGTAATGGTGAAATTGCTTTAGTAAGAATTGTTAGTGAATCTACATGAAGTGACAATTCCCCTTTACCTGTGATAAATGGATATCCACCAACCTCAATAATATCACCAACTTCGATATTCTTTTTGAAAATTTCATTATAAAAACCTTCAGGAAGATTATCTCTAGCTACGTATATTTGTAAAATTCCACTTTCGTCTTCGATCTTTAAGAAACTTGCTTTCCCCATAAGTCTGAAAAATTTAATACGTCCAGCCACTATATAATGTCTTTTTTCGTCTCTTTGTTCTTCAGTTTCGTGTAAATCTGAATTTACATTTAAAAACTTTGCAATACTAGTATTTCTTTTTGATTCATTGCTGTATGGATTGATACCATTTTGTTTTAAAATATTCGCTTTTTCTATTCTTTGTTGTATATATTTATTTTCAAACAATTATTTTTCTCCTTGATCACATTTTGAGCACAGTCCAAATAGTTGCATGGTGTGCCCAGTTATTTTGAAATTGTTTTTTTGTGCTATTAGTTCTTGTCTTTGTTCAATTTCAACATCAACAAACTCTACAATTGCACCACAAGAGGTACATATAAGATGGTCATGATGTTTTTTTTGATTACCTTCGTATTTTTTGCCTTCACTGCCAAAAGAGATTGATGAGATCAGATCAGCTTCTTCAAGAAAGTTAAGTGTTCTATAAACTGTAGCTATACCAATATTATGCTGAGGGTATTTATCTTTTACGATTCGATGGATCTCTTCAGCATTGAGATGATCATCAATCTCAAAAAGAATCTCAAGGATCACAGCACGTTGTTCTGTGTATTTCATCCCTTTATCTTTTAGAATTGTTTTTAGTTCATCAAGAATATCTTTGTGAGATTGATTATCCATCACTATTTTCCTCTTTTGATTCTTCTATTTTTTCTTTAATATCTTCTTGTGTTTCAAGAGCTTTTTCTTTAGCTTCAGCACCTAGTGCTTTTGCAGTTTCTTTAAGACCTTCTATACTTTTAGAGGTTTTATCAATAGTTTTATTTGCCAGAATTGACGGATCAAGCTTGACAATATAATCTCCAGTAGCTTTTAAGATAGGGAACATTACAGAATTTTTAGCTTTTTTCTCTATTTTTTCTTTAATGAAATCAACTTGAGTAAGTGCATAAACAATAATAGAAAAGATTAAAAAGATTTTACTTGCCCCAAAAACAAATCCCAAGAATCTATCAAAAATCCCAAGGCCACTCATTTCTGAAGCTTTACTAACTGCCATGCCGACAAAGTAAATCAATAGCCAAATTGCAGCAAGAACAGCTATAAATGCAATTAAAATAGCAGTAGATACGCTTTCAATTGCAAAAAACTCAGCTAATTGCACTCCAAAGCTATCAGATACTCTAGAAGCCACATATACTCCACCAACAATTCCAGCAAGTCCAAAAGCCTCTTTTATAAAGCCTCTAAATAGACCTTTAAGTCCCAAAAAGAAGACTAATATAAGTACGATAATATCAAAATAGTTTACGTTGTTCATATATATGTATACTCTTGTATTTAATTTAAATTGGGATTATAGCCAAATATCGATTAATGAATAATAAATTTATTACACTTATATTTACAATAAATTCTTAAGCAATTTTAGCTATACTACGCGTATGATAAATAGATACCCTACAAAGAAAATTTATGTTGGAAATGTGCCAATTGGTGGTGACTCTCCTATTAGTGTTCAATCAATGACCTATGCTAAAACACAAGATGTTGAAGCAACTGTTGAACAAATTAGATTATTGCATTTTGCAGGGGCTGATATAGTAAGAGTTGCAGTTCCAGATATGGAAGCTGCTCTTGCACTTAAAACTATAAAAGAACAAACTTCTTTACCACTTGTTGCTGATATTCATTTTAATTACAAACTAGCACTAGAAGCAGCTAAAGTGGTTGATTGTATTCGATTCAATCCTGGAAATATAGGGGAAAAGTCTCGAATAAAAGAGATTGTAAAAGCTTGTAAAGAGAGAAATTTACCCGTTCGTATTGGGGTTAATTGTGGTTCGCTTGAATCTCAATTTGAAGATAAATATGGACAAACTGCTAAAGGAATGGTTGAATCAGCGATTTACAATATAAAATACCTTGAAGATCTTGATTTTACTGATATAAAAATTTCCTTAAAAGCCAGTGATGTACAACGAACAGTAGAAGCCTATAGAATGTTACGACCACTCAATAATTATCCGTTTCATTTGGGAGTAACTGAAGCCGGAACACTATTCCATTCAACAGTAAAATCTTCAATTGCATTGGGGGCATTATTGCTTGAAGGTATTGGTGATACACTTAGAGTTTCCATTACTGGAGAACTCGAAAAAGAGATTGAAGTGGGACGTGCGATTTTAAAAGATTCTGGAATTGCTAAAGAGGGCTTAAATATTATCTCTTGTCCAACGTGTGGAAGAATTGAAGCAGATCTTGTAAGTGCAGTTGCAGAAGTTGAACAGGCAACCAAACATATAAAAACACCATTAAATGTATCAGTGATGGGTTGCGTGGTAAATGCGATAGGGGAAG
Organism: Arcobacteraceae bacterium; assembly: GCA_050304095.1. Taxonomy (GTDB): domain Bacteria; phylum Campylobacterota; class Campylobacteria; order Campylobacterales; family Arcobacteraceae; genus JAYEFX01. The sequence continues at coordinate 10,845 of JBNLDA010000057.1, forward strand.
CCAAAAGTGCTGATGTAGCTATAGCATATGGAAAAGGGAGTGGTCTTATTATGAGAAAAGGGGAAGTGGTAGCAAAACTTCCTATAAATGAGCTTGTATCTAGATTTTTAAAAGAAGTAGAAGAAGAAGCAAAAGAACAATCAGAGGAATAGTAGATAATTAATGGATAGTGTATATAGTTTAAATATTGAAAGAGCCGTTTTAAGTTCGATTTTATTCAACCCTGAAGAGATTGAAGATGTGTTGGGAGTATTGAAGTCTCGGGATTTTTATTTGCCAGCGCATCAAAAAATATTTGCAGTTATGGAACAACTTCATAATGATGATATGCCAATTGATGAGGAATTTATTCAAAAAAAACTATCTGGAAAAGATGTTGATGATCAAATTTTATTAGAAATACTTTCTGCTAATCCTATCACTAATACTATGGCTTATGTAAAAGAGATTAAAGGTGCTTCAGTCAAAAGAGAATTAGCAACTCTTGCAACTACTATAAAAAAAGTTGCTATCGAAGAAGACCATGAGGCTACAGAAGCGGTTGATATTGTTCAAAATGAGCTTTATAAAATTTCTACTGATTCAGCCTCAAGTGAACTAAAAAATATGACTGAGATTACCAACGATACTCTAAGTTATATAGAAAGAATGAAAGAACTTGGAAATACTTTTCTAATCGGTGAAACTACAGGATTTAATGCGCTTGATAAAAGAACGACTGGTTTCAATGCGGGAGATTTGGTTATTATTGCTGCACGTCCTGCAATGGGGAAAACTGCCCTTGTACTAAATATGGCATTACGAAATGTTGAGCAAAACAAAGGGGTAATTATCTTTTCATTAGAGATGCCAGCAGAACAACTTATGCTTAGAATGCTTGCAGCTAAAACACATATTCCTTTGCAAAATCTTCGTAAGGGTAACTTGGATGATCAACAATGGAGCACTTTAACTGGTGCTTTTGAGGATCTTAATAAAAAGAAACTCTTTGTTGATGATAATGGTAGTGTAAATATTAATCAACTTCGAGCAAGAGTAAGAAAACTAGCTCAAAATGAAGAGAATAATATTTCATTGATCATCATCGATTATTTGCAGCTTATGCAAGGAACAGGTGGAAAGGATCGTCACTTAGAAGTTTCTGAGATCAGTAGGGGATTAAAGTTATTAGCAAGAGAGATGAAAGTTCCAGTAATTGCTTTGTCTCAGCTAAATAGGGGGCTTGAAAATAGACCAGATAAGCGACCAATGCTAAGCGACCTAAGAGAATCGGGATCAATCGAGCAAGATGCTGATATTATCATGTTTGTATATAGAGATGATGTATATAAAGAGCGTGATGAAGCAAGAAAAGAAAAAGAAGCCAAAGATAGAGGGGAAGAATATAGATCAACCTTTATCAATAAGCCAGTTGAAGAAGCAGAAATCATCATTGGAAAACAAAGAAATGGACCAATTGGTACAGTTAAATTAGATTTTGAAAAAGAATATA
>JBNLDA010000058.1:0-12076 GCA_050304095.1 Arcobacteraceae bacterium
CCTGCATCATTTACAAGAGCAAACCATTTTGCTTTACCAAAAAGTGTTGTAACTGCACTGTTTTCTTTATTTGATTTTACTGGAATTGCTATCATTTTTACTTTCCTTTTATGAACATATGTTCGAATCATAACATAATTATGAACATATGTCAATTATTAATCTTACTTTTGATACAATTTTCAATATTGCATCACTGATAAGGAAACGACATGCCTAGAGAAAAAAATGAAAGAACTTTAAATTTCAAACCACAATACCATTCTTTTGTTCCAGAAGAGTTACAATATCAAGGGCAAACCAATCTATTGCATGAAGAGATCGAAGCAATTTATCTAATGGATGTATTAGATTTATATCAAGAAGATGCAGCAAAATCAATGCAAGTTTCTCGTCCAACATTTACAAGAATCATTAAAAATGCAAGAAAAAAATTAGCCAATGCTTTGATATGTGGTCATAAAATAAATATTCATGATGATAAAAAAGATTTTGTTGTGATGTTTTGTTGTGATGATATTGAAAAAACTACCCATTTTGATCCTCAGGCAAAATTTCTTTATATCTATCACATCAATGATGAAACATCGACTTTAATAAAAAAATTAGGCAACCCTGCATATGAAAGTGATATCAAACCAACATTATCATTAATGCCATTGGTTTTAGAACATCATGCAAATTTTTTCATTGGAAATAAAATAGGAGAAGGGTTTAAAAACTCACTTATAGCAAAAGGAATCCAACCTCTAATCATCGAAAAATTAGAGATTGAAAAACTACCTTATATATTAAAGTAGATCGCCTCTTTATTTGGCACAACTATTGCTACTGTACTTTGCTCTGGATCAATTTGATACGTTTCACTTAAACTCACACCAAACTCTTCAGGCTTCAATAAATCAAAGATTGTTCTATTCATAGCCAAATCTGGACAAGCAGCATACCCAGGAGAATATCGGCACCCTTGATACCCTTTCATTTTTACATCTTTGAGTACTGGCTTTTCATTTTCTGTGATATTCAAATCCATTCGAATTTGTTTATGTACAATTTCAGCTAAGGCTTCAGCTAGTTCAACACCTAGTCCATGCACTTGATAATATCGACTAAATTCACCTGCGTCATAAATATCCTTTTCAAAATCAGTGATATTTAGACCAGAGCTTACAAACGTAAAGCCTACTGTATCAAAATCATCAGATTTAAAATAGTCAGTTATACAACGGTGCGGAGATTTTCCTTGTCGTGGGAAATCAAATGTTGCAATGATCTTTTCTTTGTGTTCATCATAGATTTCTAGCACTGTATCATTTGCTTTACAAGGGAAATATCCATATAAAACAATTGGAGCAAATACATTTTTCGCTAAAAACTCCTCTTTTAGGTCTTCATACAATGGTTGTACTACATTTTCTTCATGCTCTTTGAATTTTTCTGGAGTCATATCCCCTTTTTTGTATCCCCATCGTTGTCTAAATAAAACTCGATGATTGATCCAATCAAACGCTAAAGAAGGATCGAACGCCGTGCTCATAACCCGACGTCCCCAAAATGGTGGTGTATAATTATGAGTATTTTCCAATAACTCTGGTGTATGAAGTTCTGGGTTAAATTCAACTTTTTCTTTTATTTCAATTGATTCATCTCTTTGAACTAAATCTGCAGCCATTTGAGTATCAAGCATAGAACCCTCTTGATGCTTTTCAATTCGTTGCATTGCTACAACTCCATCAAAGGCATCTCTTGCATAAAAGATTGGTCCACTATAAATTGGTCTACAAAAATCATCGACAAAAGATTTGGTCAATGCTGCGCCTCCAAGCATCACAGGAATAATTAGATTTTGACTCTCTAACACTTCAAGATTACTTTTCATCTCGTTGGTTGATTTAACCAACAATCCACTCATACCAAGAGCATCAGCATTGTGTTCACGAGCAGCTGCTATAAAATCTTCAATACTAGCTTTAATCCCAATATTGACAACTTTAAACCCATTGTTACTCAAAATGATATCTACAAGGTTCTTTCCAACATCGTGAACATCCCCTTTCACGGTACCAAGAACTAAAGTGGTTTCACTACTCTTTTCGATCTTTGGCAAAAATGGATTGAGCGTATCAACAGTAGCCTTCATCGTTTCTGCACTTTGAAGTACAAAAGGTAGCTGCATGATTCCAGCACCAAAAAGCTCACCAATCTCTTTCATCCCATCGATCAACCATTCATTTACAATAATCTCAGGTGCTACTTCATCTTTAAGTTGCATTGCTAATGGAATGAGTCGCTCTTTATCTCCATCTTTAAGCAGTTGAATCACTTTTTCTCTTGGAGCTAAGGCATTAAAAGCTTCATCATCTTGTTCTTGTACTGAACCTACATCTGAAAAATGATCGATGAATTTAAAGAGTGGATCTCCATTTTTTCTATTATTAAATAGCAAGTCTTCACATGCTTTAATATCTTCTTCACTCATTTTATTTCGAGGCACTAAATGTTTTACATTCACAATAGCACTGCTTAATCCTGCTTCTACACAATGATGTAAGAAGATACTATTAAGATAAACTCTAGCATCTTTATCTAAACCAAATGAGATATTAGAAAGCCCCAACGTTGTTCCCACTTCTGGATGCATCGTAGTAAATTCTCGAATGGCCTCAATCGTTTCCATCCCAGCAGTGAAATACTCTTCATCCCCACTTCCAATAGTGAATACCAACATATCAAAAACAAGGTCTTCAGGTTTAATCCCATGTACGTTAACCGCTCGATCATAAATTCTTTGAGCAATTCTTACCTTGTCTTCTTTGGTTTTTGCCATCGCCACTTCATCAATCACTAGGCAAACTAAACTGGCACCGTATCGTTTAGCTAAGGCACAAATCTCATCAAACTTTTCTTCACCATCTTCTAGGTTGACTGAATTGATGATTGCTTTTCCACCAATAAGTTTCAATGCAGCTTCAAGAGCAGCGATTTGAGTAGAATCTGGCATCAATGGTAGAGAAATCTTTTGTGCATAGAGACTTACTACTTCATTCATATCTTTTGTTTCATCTCGACCTGCAAATCCAACACTCACATCAATAACATGTGCTCCAGCTCTTACTTGCTGTTGCCCTACAGTTAATGTCCCTTCGTAATCTTCAGCTTTGAGTAATTCTCTAAACGCTTTTGATCCAGTAGCATTACTTCGCTCTCCAATTAACAATGGTGCTGGGTCTTGCTTTAATGTTTTTGTTTCAAATAATGAAGCTAAAGAATTAGGATGATTTCCTGTAGGAGCTTTTGGAGCAATTCCAGCTATTGCATCACTTAAAGCTTTGATATGTTGTGGTGTTGTACCACAACAACCGCCAAGAAAACTCACACCATCATAATTTAAAAACTCTTTTTGAATAGCACTAAATTCATTTGGTCCCATTGGATAGAATGTATATCCACCTTTATTTTGTGGCAATCCAGCATTGGCATGAATTGAAAGTCTAAAATGAGATACTTCACTCAATACTTCAAGGTGTTTTTTAACTTGTTCTGGTCCAGTTCCACAGTTGAATCCAAGAGATAAAATATCAAATGGCTCCATGATGGTTGCGATCGTTTGAGCATCAGTTCCAATCAACATTGTTCCAGATAATTCAATTGTAACAGATACCATAATGGGAATTTGAGGTGCAGTATCTTTTAGTGCATGTAATGCTGCTTTGATCTGCAATGGATCTTGACAAGTTTCAAGAAGAAAAACATCTACTCCACCATCAACTAATCCCTTAGCAGTGATACAATATCCCTCATACATTTGATCATAATGTATATGCCCAAGACTTGGCAATTTTGTACCAGGTCCAATTGATCCTAATACAAATCGTGGCTTTTGGGGTGTGCTGTATTTTTCACAAATTGTTTTGACATGTTGTGCTCCTAGCTTACTCAATTCATAAGCCATATGCCCAATATCATATTCATCTAATACCCAAGGCATTGCTCCAAATGTATTAGTTTTAATCAAATCTGCATCAGCCATTGCATAAGCATTGTGGATAGATTCAAGTACTTGTGGTGCAGTAAGATTTAATAATTCATTACATCCCTCTTGATTGATTCCCTCATGAATCCAAGCTTCATTTGGAACTCCATAGGTTTGTAATTGCGTTCCCATTGCTCCATCAATAACTAAGGCTCGTGTTTTTAGTAAATTTAGTATTTTTTCTTTCATAATTATCTTCAATAAATTGATCTATTAGTATACGCGGAGTGTAATATAAAGTTGCTAAAAAGGAGGTTATTCGCTAGAATTAGCAAATAACCACTGATTTGATTTCAGTAAATTCTTCAATTGCATATGCTGGTCCCTCTTTTCCTATTCCAGAAAGTTTTGTTCCTCCATATGGTTGGATATCAAATCTCAATGTTGGTATCTCATTGATCACTACTCCACCACATTGTGCATCATCAATAAATTGTTGAGAAAGTTTGAGGTCATTTGTAAAGATCGAGAATTGCAACCCATATGGTGAATCGTTCATTTTTTCTATCGCTTCATCATATGATTTTACTTTGATCAATGAAACAATTGGAGCAAATACCTCCTGACACACGATATTCATCTCATCAGTTACATCACTCATAATAGTTGGATAAAAGTTCAATCCTTCAGATTTGTTCCCCGTTAAACAAGTAGCTCCCTCATCAATAGCGCTTTGTACCCATGAATGGGCTCTTTCTAATGATTCTTCATTAATCAATGGTCCCATAAATGTATCATCAGCATAAGGATCACCTACAACAAGTTTTTGAGTCTCCTCTTTCATGGCATCAGCAAACTCATCATATACTTCTTCATGAACATAAATTCTTTGCAAACTGATACACACTTGTCCAGAATTATAAAATGCTCCATATCCACAACGAGCAGCTGCTGTTTTCAGATCAGCACTTTTATCAATAAATGTTGCTGCATTTCCGCCAAGCTCAAGTGCTACTTTTTTGATTCCTGCAGATTTAGTTATGATATTTCCAACAGGAACACTTCCAGTAAAAGACAATACTCTTGGAATATCAGACGACACTAGTGTACTTCCTACTTCCACATCTCCATATACAACACTTAATGCATCTTCAATAGCATACTGGCTTTCTATAAAAATTTTAGCTAATTTATACGCACACATTGGCGCTTCTGGAGTTGGTTTGAGCACTACTGCATTTCCAGCAACCAATGCCGGAGCAATTTTATGGGCTATTAGATTCAAAGGGAAATTAAATGGAGTGATACAAGCCACAACCCCAACTGGTTCACGTCTATAAAAGGCTGTTGTTTTCTTTCCACTTGGCATCGCATCAGTATTGATGGTATGACCTTCAAGTCCTACAATAGCATGAGCTGAAAGTTTGATCGTTTCAGCACATCTTTCAACTTCAATTCTTGAAAATAAAATAGGTTTTCCTACTTCATCTGTGAGTGTTTGTGCTAAATCTTCTTTGTTTTCAATGATTGTTTTTGCTACATCTTCAAGCCAAGCAACTCGTTGAGCAATAGTTGAAGCTTTTGTGTCTCGTGAAGCTTGTTGCGCTATTTGAAGTGCTTTTATAGTATCTTGAGCATCACAAATTACAGATTTTGAGACTATCTTTTTTGTATATGGATTTATTCTGTCTTCGTACTTTCCATTATCATATTCACTACTACCAAAAAATACTTTTGCGATCATTGTTATACTCCCTGATGATTTTCAAAGAGTATAACAAAAGTTGAATTAGTGAACGTAAATTTTTTGACTAATATTCAAATATTCTAAAGGAGTTGAAGACTCTTTACACACTTTTTGCCCATTGTACCATGCACAATTTCTATATCCAATCACTTTATCTTCAGTCACATACTCATAAACAGGTTCACAACGCGTAACTTGATTATAGGTTTTACATTTTTTTGAATCTCTAGTTTGGTTGGCAATATATCCCCCACCAAGACCACCGATGATCTTAGCTGCTGTTTTGCCACTTCCACTACCAATTTGATTTCCAACTACCACTCCAAGAGTTGCTCCAAGCAACGTATCTAGACCAATCGTATTATCATCATGTTCACCACAGTCAACATATCTTTCAACTGTATCTTCATAACATCTTTCACCAGTTTTTACTTTTTGTGTAAATGGTTTTGTAATAGCTGTTGATTCAGTTACTTTGATCATCTCTGCATTTGCAAAAGTTACTACCATAGCAATTGCTAATAAAATTTTCGTTTTCATAGGAAGCTCCTTAAATTATATTTCTCATTATACATTATTCAGTGTGAAATGATTGTGAAATTTCTGAATTAGTTTTTTAATAATCTTTTAGATATACTATTGCCTTATAATTAATAGATTTTATTTACAGGATATTGCAAATGAATAAAGCAAAATATATTTGGATGGATGGAAACTTCACACCTTGGGATGAAGCAAAAGTTCACGTTCTTTCACACACACTTCACTATGGAAATGGAGCTATTGAAGGAACAAAAGCATACAAAACAGTTGATGGAAGATGTGCTATTTTTAAACTTACTGAACATACACAAAGATTGATCAACTCTTCAAAAATGACATTGATTGATGTGCCATATTCAGTTGAAGAACTTAATAATGCTCAAATTGAATTATTACAAAAAAATGAATTATTTAATGGAGCTTACATCAGACCACTATCATATCTTGGGTATGGAGTTATGGGTCTATATCACAAAGATGCACCTGTATGCGTATCGATTTCAGCTTGGGAATGGGGAGCATATCTTGGTGAAGAGGGATTGAAAAAAGGAATTCGATTGAAAATTTCTTCTTTTACAAGAACTCCAAATACTTCAAGTATGGGGAAAGCAAAAGCTGTAGCAAATTATCTAAACTCGCAAATGGCGAAATTTGAAGCAGTTGAAGCTGGATATGATGAAGCGCTATTAAGAGATGATCAGGGATATATTGCTGAAGCATCAGGAGCTTGTTTATTTATGGTTAAAAATGGAGTACTTATCTCACCACCAAATGACAATTCGTTAGAATCGATCACACAAGCAACGATCATTGATCTTGCCATTGATAATGGAATTGAAGTACAAAGAAGAAGAATCACTAGAGAAGAGTTATACTGTGCCCAAGAGGTATTCTTAACTGGAACGGCTGCAGAAGTAACTCCTGTAAGAGATATTGATGCTAGAAAAATTGGATGTGGTTCAAGAGGTCCTGTGACAGAGTTATTGCAAAGTGCATACTTTGATGCAGTAGCAGGAAAGAACGAAAAATATTTAAAACATTTAACATACGTAAATTAAAAAAATAAGAAAGTTTAGATTAAAGTAATTTTTGTACTATATCTAACTTAAATATCAACAAAGAAATTTGTTATGATGTCGACGAAAACCTCTGCAACGATAGGGTAGAAATTTTAATTTCTGTGTACCCATCGTGAAGCCGTTTGAGAAGATGTACATAACATGCTTCTTAACACAAAAAATTGACAAGGAACAAAAACTATGCCAATAGATAACGACTATTTTAAAAATAGACAACAAAACAAAAACAACAACAGTGGAAACTCAAACAATGGTGGAGGAGGAAACTACCAACCACCTTTTGAAACTCCAGATTTCTTTAAAAACTTTGGTAAAAAGGCTGGATTCATCTATATAGTGATCATTGTAGTAGCAATTTTAGTGCTATTTAAACCATTTGTGATCATCAATTCTGGTGAAGTAGGTATCAAAGTTACTACTGGTAAATATGATGCACAACCATTACAACCAGGACTTCATTTGTATATTCCAGTACTACAAAAAGTAATTACAGTCGATACAAAAGTACGATTGATTAACTATAAAAGTGTAGAGGATATGAGTGGTTTTGATAGCGGTATTTTAGTGAATCCTGCGATTAATATCCTAGATGCTAGAGGATTACCCGTAAGTATCGAATTAACTGTTCAATACAAATTGACTCCTAGTGGAGCACCTCATACTATTGCTACTTGGGGTCTAAGCTGGGAAGATAAAATCGTAAATCCAGTTGTTAGAAATATCGTAAGAAATGTAGTTGGTGGATTCAATGCTGAAGAATTACCTACAAAAAGAAATGAGATCGCTACTATGATCGAAACAGGTATTCGAGAACAAATTGAAAAACTAGAAAATAGACCAGTAACAATCGAATCAGTACAATTAAGAGAAATTGTTCTTCCAGAAAAAATCAAAGAACAAATTGAGCGAGTACAAATTGCTAACCAAGAAGCTGAAAGACTTAAATATGAAGTTTTGAGAGCAAAACAAGAAGCTGAGAAAAAAGCAGCCCTAGCTCAAGGGGAAGCAGATAAAAACAGAATTGAAGCACAAGGTCGAGCTGATGCAGTAACAATTGAAGCAGATGCACAAGCAAAAGCAAATAAACTAATTGCAAATTCATTAACTTCAAACCTATTACACATGCAACAAATTGAAGTGCAAGGAAAATTCAATGAAGCACTTAGAGAAAATAAAGATGCGAAGATTTTCTTAACTCCTGGTGGAAGTACTCCAAATATCTGGGTTGACACAAAAAGTAAAACCAGAGATGCAATGGTAAGTCAATAATGACTCCAAACCTTTCGCAAATCGATTGGGCAAAAATTAACGGGCTTTTGCCCGTTATCGTTCAAGACTCATCAACAAATGAAGTTCTTATGATGGCTTATATGAATCAAGAAGCCTTAGAACTCACACTTTCAACCAAATTTGCTCATTACTTTAGTAGAACAAAAAATCGCCTTTGGAAAAAAGGAGAAAGTTCAAATCACACTCAAGAAGTACAAGAGGTACTTTTGGATTGTGATAATGATACACTACTCATTAAAGTAAAACAAAATGGAGTTGCCTGTCATACTGGAAGAAAATCATGTTTCTTCACCAATCTTGAAGATGGTCAAACAATAAGTGATGTACAGATTGATATGAGCGCTACTTATGGAGTGATTGATACACTGTATCATGTAATACAAGAACGAAAGAATGATGATCCAAATAAATCTTACACTGCAAAACTATTACAAGGCAAACAAAACTCAATGCTTAAAAAGATTGTCGAAGAAGCTGGAGAATTTACTTTTGCAGTAAAAGACAATGATAAAGAAGAGATTATCTATGAGGGTGCAGATTTGATGTACCACTGCTTAGTAGCCTTAGCGAGTCAAAATATCTCTCCAGATCAAATCAAACAAGAATTAGCTAGAAGATTTGGACTTAGTGGCATAGAAGAAAAAAATTCTAGAATAGAAGAAAAGTAAATTTCTTCTATTCAACTATTTTTTATCTTCTACTCAATTCTCTCTTTATTTGATCCAACGTTAATTTAGTCGCTTGTGAATTTTGAGTATACCCATAAAACTTTTGGAATTGTACAATTGATCTTCTTGTCATAGGACCAGTGAGTCCATCAACTTCCCCTTTATAAAATCCAAGTTTCTTAAGTCCCGCTTGAATCTGAGATATCAATACTGTAGAATTGGTAGTATCTGCTGCAAAAGCTCTATTAGTGAGTTTCAATCCATTAGCCTGAGCCAATCTATAATACTGCCCTGCTTTTTGAATATCTTTTTTCACTCCAATTCCATACCAATATATAGTATATAAATCAGCATATGCATAACTGTATTCTTGAGATGCAGCACTATTGAGTAGTGCTAACCCTCGATTCATATCTCTATTTCGTTTGGTTGTAAAGATCAGGCGATTCGCTAAAATAACTTGAGCAGGAGCATAATTTCTTCTTGCAGCTTCTTCTAGCATTTTATTTGACTGCACTAAATCTTTTTGCACACCATACCCATTTAAGTACATTACATAGAGTTTATAGTAGGCATACGCACTACCTTCAACTGCACCATCTCTATAGGCATTAAATGCGGGTACATACTCTTTGTCTTTAAAGTAGCTATTTCCTTTTTGATTGTAATAAGACTGTTGCATAGCATCAATCACTCCACCACAACCAGTTAAAAATATTACAATAATGGCTAAGAAAAAATGTTTTTTAAAAAATAGAGTTTTCATTTTCCACCTCCTCCTCCGCCACCAGAGTTGTGGATCAAATATACTTTTGATCCATCTTGTGGTGTTACAAAGAAATTATGTGCCATATCTATATTTAAGTTATAAACAGTGAGCTCTTTATTTTCTTTCTGAATAGATTCAACTTTTACATATCCATTTCCATCAAAAATAGAATCTTGTCCTGCTTTTATTTCTCGTATTTTTTTCCAACCATCTTGTGTTAGAAATCTTTCATACGCTGTTGCAGCAATTGAATTATTGATCATATATAAATGGTTATTTGGAGATACATAGGTTTCATTGACTTTTGAATACGAAATCTCATTAGATCCAATATCATAAACCATTACTTCATCACCAGAAGATATTTTTTGTATTGGTTTTGTAGATCCATCTTTGAGTAAAACTAAAGTGTCTTTTGGAAAACATGATTGACTTGACTCATCCAATATTTTATCCATTTGTCTATCAATATCACTATTTTCTGTTTCTAGACCTTCGATTTCAATATCGCATTTTTCTTTTACCCATCGTTGATGTTTTATCTCTGTTTCAGGATCAGAATGAACTTTTCTATAAGACTCATTATTTCCTTTCTCAACAGCAGCACCACCTTTAAGAACTTCAATAATAGCAATATCTGCACCCATTCTTTCCAAACGTGCTTTATTGATCAAACTGCTATTTTTGTCTTTTTTCTTTTGCAATCGATCATATTCTTGCTTTTTTGCAATTGGAAGTAATTCATATTTACTCAGAGGTCTTTCCAAATGAAGCGTATCATTTGCATTTCCAGCTCCATAATCCATATTTGGATCTATATCATATAGATCACCACTTGGTGTTGCAATAGGTGGAGGAGCAGGTGCTGGATCAGGATCAGACCCTCCTAGGCAACCAAACATAAAAAAAATACCCGTAAAAAAGAGTAATAACAGTGACGATCGTCTTAGTAGTGAAATTGTTTTCATGACTCTCTCCTTTCATGCTATACATAATGATAACATAAAAAGAGAGAGTATGTAAATAAGATTAAACGTATTAGTCCAATATCATGGTGTCAGACCCCGTTGAGCAATTTATTTTTCTTCTTTTGGATTAATTGATTCAAGATAAAGATAAATATCATTAAGGTCTTTATCTGTAACCATTCTTGCATATGGTTGCATAATAATTGATGTAGAAGATTGATAAGATCCAACTAAAAACTTATCAATACCTTTTTCAAGTTGTACCAACGAAAGGTCTCTAAGTGGTCTTGAAACACCATACGCTTTTAATTCACCCTTTTCACCATGACATTCTTGACAAGTTTCAGTATAATATTTTGATACTCTAGCAATAATTTGTTGTCTTTCTTCTTCTCTTTTTGCTTTTTTTCGCTCTTTGTTTCTAGATTCCATTTTTTCAATGATTCGAATCATAAGTTCTTCTTCGCTCATAGTCGATTCAGCAGATTCTAAAGTAGTTCCACCTTGTTTAAATACATACGTATAGTTCATCCCTGAAGTTTTTGAAGGAGTAATCTTAATATCATTCACTTCCCAACCATCGTTTTGCATATCAGCTACCGATTTACTTCCCATACATTTTCCACCATCAAGAGGCAGTGTTTCGCTTAATGCTGGATCGGTGATATTTTCTTTATAGCACATAGTAGTGGCTGCATGTAAATTAAATAGTGTAAAAATAGAAAGTAACAATAGTTTTTTCATAAAATCCCTTTAAAAATAATAGTTGATTTTAGCAAAAAACTATTTAAAGATAGTTTTGATTTGATTTTAAGCAATAAAAAAAGGTAAGAGGAAAATCCCCTTACCTTTAAAGTCTTGAAAAAGATTTTGTAAAACACTTATTAGAAAGTGAATTCTACGTTTAATCTTCCTCTAGTTTGGTCAATAGTATCTGTAGATCCAACTTCTTGGTCATAAGTACCATATCTGATGTATGTAGATAAGTTATCAGACATATCATATGTTAATTGTCCATATACTTCGTCCTCATCAATAT
>JBNLDA010000059.1:0-11986 GCA_050304095.1 Arcobacteraceae bacterium
TTTTTTGCATTCAAAGCATGTGATGGTCCTCAGTTGTCTTCTTGAGAGTCTTGTCTTGCTCTCAACTTGGATAGAGCACATGAAAGCATAGTGACTCATATCGGAGCACTTAAAGCACTTGATATGCTTTAAGCCCTTCTTCACCTTTAGATATATCAGGATCTTTATATACTTGAGTATTTACTTTGTATGGTCCCGTTTGACCATCTTTGATTGGGTAATATACTCCACCACTAATATCTTTTTTTGCATTCCAAAGCCCATTGTATGGGATTTCTTTTTCTGAAGCTTGACCAGCAGTTACAATTACAGTTGCTGTGATAAGTGAAGCTGCTAATGATTTATATTGATCTAATTTGAACATGGTTCACCTCCCCTTTTGCTGTTACTTCCCAAGATTCTACTGCATTTCTGTGGTATACAGATTCTACACCCATACCTTTGTTTTTATCTTTACCGAAATCAGCTTTTTTCACACCATAACCAAATACTTCTTGGTCAACTGTTGGTTGTACAAATCCTGCATCATCCATTGCTCTAGATGTAAGAACAATTTGTTTTCCATTTTTGTTTTTGAAACCTTTTGGAATTTTATACATATATGACCATCTTGTCCAACATTTAGGTAATACTAGACCTTTTAAATTTGCTTCAACATAATTGTTTCCACCATCAAAAGAGATATCAACTTTTGTAATTGTTCCCATTCCAGACCATGCTAGTCCTTCGATTTCTACAATATCTCCAGCTTTTACATCAGTCCATGGTTTTTCAGGACTTGGAGTAACTACAGTTGAGTTAACTTCGTTTGCGTAGAAGTGTTGTACTGCTTTACCAGTTGGTTTTAATGCTGTATATTTAGAAGTTTCTTCTTTTGCATACCATGGCTCATCAGCAAAATCAAGTCTTTTTAGCCATTTAACGCAAAGGTTACCTTCCCAACCTGGAAGAAGTAGTCTTGCAGGGTATCCTTGTTCAGGTCTTAATGCTTCACCATTTTGACCCCAAACGATCATCGCATCATCAAGTACTTTATCAATTGGTACTGATCTTCCCATCTCTGAGTTATCACTACCTTCAGCAAGCATCCATTTTGCATTTGGTTTTAATCCAAGATCTTCTAGGATAGTCTTAATATAAACTCCAGTCCACTCAGCACAAGACATAAATCCTTTTGCAAATTGTAATGAGTTATATTGTGGTCTTCTCCACTCTTGTCCACCATTTGCAGGGCACTCAATAAAGTGAGTTCTTGTTACTCTTGGGTATCTTTTTAATTGTGCTAATGTTAATACGATTGGTTTTTCAACAAGACCAGTGATCATCAATCTGTATTCATTTGGATCTACGTGTGCTGTACCACCATGACATCTAGAGAAGAACAAACCATTTGGCGTAATGATCCCTTCAGATTCATGAATTGGCGCTACTGCAATTGATGCTCTATCATTTCCAGAAGCAAGAAGTTTTGTATTTCTTCTTGTAACATTATGTTCATATGCTGATGGGATACCGTATCTGTTTTTAGTTACAGGATCACCCCATGATTGACCCCACTTAGGGTGGTGCATAATCGCATGATCATCTTCAGCTGCACTTAGTGCACCAGGCACTAGTACTGAAGTAGCAGCTACGGCACTAACAGCACCTGTTTTTTTAAAAAAGTCTCTTCGGCTTAAGCTATTCATTTCAGTTTCTTGAACTGCAACGTCAGAGCTTTTTCTAAAAATATCTTTTAGTTTTTCCACTACTTTACTCCTTATTAATATTGATATATTTATTTATCGCTAAGCAGTGTATCTAATTATCTTTAAGAAGATATAAAAAAAAATTATAGCAAACTTATGATTTATATTAATATGATTTATATAAGTATAGAATCTATATAAGAGTGTAATAGTGGGCTTTATATTAAATTTAATTATTAAATTAATTCTTTTATTTTTACATATTTTAATAAGAAAAATTCAATTATAATTATCTAATAAATTACTATAATAAATAAATATATTTTATGTTGATAAAGATAACTTGAATAATAATTAAGGAAACATAAAATTATATTTTCTTTATTTACTTTATATAAACCAATTTTTCTGTAGAATCACTATTAGTAAAATTTATAATGGGATATTATGCGGCCACTTTTAAATATATTGTTGTTAATTACAATATTTGTTTCAAATCTCTACACTCAAGAGATTAAAAAGGTATCTTTACAACTTCAATGGAAACATCAATTTGAATTTGCTGGATTTTATATAGCAAAAGAAAAAGGCTATTATAAAGATATAGGTCTTGAAGTTGAATTGAAAGAATTTAATTCAGATGTAAATATTACAGATGATGTTGTGAGTGAAAAAACAACATTTGGTGTGAATTATCCAAATATCATTTATGAAAAAGCAAATGGGAAAGATGTAGTGATCTTAAATGCTATTTTACAATCTTCTCCCCATGTATTATTGTCTTTAGAATCATCTGGGATTAACTCAATTCAAGATTTTAAAGGCAGAACCATCATGTCTAGTCATGATGCTCTTACTGCTGCACCATTTATTTCAATGCTTCAAAAAAACAAACTTTCTTTTGATGATTTGAAAACAATCCCACATACATTTGATATGAATGATATTATTGAAGGGAAAGCAGATATTGTAAATGTATTTACATCTAATGAACCTTTTAAGTTAAAGCAACAAGGAATTCAATATAAAATATGGGATCCTAGAGATTATGGATTTGATTTTTATGATGTTATTTTATTTACTTCAGCTAATCAGCTAAAAAAAGATCCGCAAATGGTAGCAGAGTTTAATGAAGCTTCATTAAAAGGATGGGAATATGCATTTTCACATATTGAAGAGACGGTTGATCTCATTTTTGAAAAATATAATACTCAAAATAAAACAAAAGAAGCACTCCTTTTTGAAGCAAATACGTTAAAAGAATTGGCATATTATAAAACTGATACATTAGGTAAAATAGACCCCCATAAGATTGAAAGAATATTTGACATTTATAATCTCTTGGGATATACAAAAAAGGCTATAGATATAGATCAATTCATTTATCATAAAAACAATATATCTTTAACTAAAGAGGAAAAAAAGTATTTGCAATCTTTAGATGTCGTGAAGGTTTTTGCTATTGATAATAATGAACCAATCTCATATATTGATCATGCTAATCCAACTGGATATGCCAATGAACTATTCAAAATAGTTGCACAAAAGTTGGGATTAAAAATACAATGGATTAAAGATATGAGTTATGGAGAAGCTTTAACAGCACTTCAAAATGGTGAAATTGATATTAAAAGTGTATATTCCCATTTTAGAACATCAAGAGATTTTGTTGTTCCATCTTCATCAATCATATCTGCGCCATTTACTGTTGTGGGGCGCTTTGATAGTAAAAATATTAATAGTATAAATGACTTAAAAGGTAAAAGACTTGTTCTTGTAAAAGGGTATCAACAAACTTTAACTATAGAACAAGATTATCCAGAAATTGAATTTAAAACAGTTGATAATATCAATGAAGCTTATTCATTTGTTCGATCAGCTGAAGCAGACTACTATATAGATCAATCGATACATTCAAGTTATTATATAAGAGAAAAACTCCTGAGTGATATTAAAGTTGCTGGTGAATTACCACAAAGTGAAATAGGACAACTGAATCTTTATTTTGGAATAAATAGTTCGATGCCTTTGCTACATTCATCAATTCAAAAAGCACTTGCTTCTATTGAAGAAAACACCATACGTGAATTAAAAACAAAATGGTTGATAAGCAACAAAGATTCAAATTTAATTTTAACACAACAAGAGAAGCAATATCTTAAAAATAAAGAATTTTTAACTGTATGCGTGCAACCTAATTGGCTTCCTTATGAAGGGATGAAAAATGGACAGTTTATTGGTATTAATGCTGACTATCTTTATATGATTTCTGAAAAAATCAATAAACCATTGAAAATTATTACTGGAGATACGACTCAAGAAGTTATTGAACAACTGAAACGTGGAAAATGTGATATCAAACCAGTAGCTGTAGATGGAAAAGGTAATTTACCTTATAAACCAACATTGCCAAACATAGAAGATTCGATTGCTATTGTGACTAAAATTGAAGAACCTTTTGTTTCTAATCTAAATAAACATATTGATAAAAAGTTTATTGTTCTGAAAAATAGAACGAGACTTATTAAATATATAAAAAAAGCCTTTCCAAAAATTAATCTCATAGAAGTAGATTCGATCGATCAAGCACTTGATATGATTTTAGAGGGAGAAGTATTTGGTTTATTTGGGAAAACAAAATCGATGGCTTACCATGTTTATAAATACTATCCAACGCAATTAAAAATCATCAATGAATTTGAAAAGATATCTACTGGTATTGGGGTAGTCAATAATGATCCGATACTTTTTTCTATCATGGAAAAAACATTAAAATCAATAGGTGAAAAAGAAGCATTGAAAATAGCGAATAAATGGGATATTACGACCATTGAAACAAAACCAGACTATACTATTCTTTGGTATGTTTTTATTGTTTTTTTGATAGTTACAGTAGTTTTTATAATCAATCATGTTGTTTTAAAAAGAGCGAATGATAAATTACAAGAGGAAAAAGATAGGTTTGAGAGACAAAAAAACTTTCTTGATACATTGATTCAAACGTTACCAATACCACTTTTTAGTAAAGATATTGAGGGGAAATATATCATCATCAATGATAAATTTAGTGAGTTTACAGGGTATTCAAAAGAGGAAATTATTGGGAAAAGTGTATTTGATATAGCCCCTAAACATATAGCAGATATCTATCATGCACAAGATCTAAAAGTGATCAATTTAGAAGAAAACCCACAAGTCTATGAATCAAAAGTGATCAATAAAAATACAACAGATGAATATGAGGTTCTGTTTTATAAATCGGCTTTTTTCGATGAACATAATAATGTCCAAGGAATTATTGGATCAGTCGTTGATCTTTCACAACAAAGACAGTTAGAAAAAGAGCGAATTGAACAACAAAAAATACTGCTAGAACAATTAAAATTGGTGGCTATGGGAGAGATGATAGGGAATATCGCACACCAGTGGCGACAACCACTTTCAGTAATTTCAACTGGTGCTACAGGGTTAAAACTACAAAAAGAGTACGATACTCTAACAGATGAGAACTTCATAAGCACTTGTGATATGATTAATGATAATGCACAATATTTATCAAAAACAATAGATGATTTTAGAGATTTTATCAAAGGTGATAGAAATATCGTTGAATTTAATCTTTTAAAGAATGTAGAGAGTTTCTTACATCTTGTAGAGGGCTCTATTAAAAACAATAATATTAAAGTTGTTAAAGATATTGATGAGAATATTAGGGTACACGGATATCCAAATGAATTGATTCAATGCTTTATCAACATTTTCAACAATGCAAAAGATGCCTTAAAAGATAAAGAACATGAAAAGCTTATATTTATATCTACTGAACTCAAAGAGGACAAAGTTAATATAATATTTAGAGATAATGCTGGTGGTATTGATGAAGATATATTACAACATATCTTTGAGCCATACTTCACCACCAAACATCAAAATCAAGGTACTGGTCTTGGTCTTCACATGACATTTAATTTGATTGTTGATGGTATGGGTGGATCTATTAAAGCTAAAACTGTAAGCTATACATATGAACAAATAAAATACACTGGAGCTGAATTCGTTATAACGTTATCGTTGAATTAATGATTTAGCTAATGTTATTAAATACTTATGAACTTATAGGCAGTTCAATAAAAAACTTAGCACCATTCGTTGTGTTTTGCGCATAGAGTTTACCATGTAAACTTTCAGTGATGATTTTATAACTCATATGTAATCCAAGTCCAGTACCTTGAGATTGGTGTTTGGTGGTGAAGTATGGCTCGAAAATGTGAGAAAATGCAGTTTGTGGTATCCCCCCACCATTATCTTCTATACTAATGATCACATTCTCATCGTTATATGATAGATCTATTTTGATCCAAGGATTTTCTATTTGTTCATCTCTTAATATATCTTTTGCATTATTCAAGATATTGATCACAACTTGAGAAAATTCTGCACCAATAGTATTGATCGCAATTGGTTCTATTTGATCAAAATTTGTTATGAGTTTTATATAGTTGTTTTCCATTGTTGCATTAATAAGATTGATTGTTTCATTTAAAGCATCTTGAACAACAATTTGTTTGTATTCTTTTTTGTCTTTTAAAAAGTTTCTAAAGGTATCAATAGTCTGCGATAAATACTGTGTATTCTCATGAATAGCATCAAGTTCTTGGAAAAGCATTGCATCATCATAATCAACACCTAATTCTTTTTTAAGTTTAATTCCAGTTGCAGCTGTTGATATTATAGAAAGGGGTTGTCTCCATTGGTGTGCAATATTTCCTATCATCTCTCCAAGAGCGGCCATTTTAGAATGATCCATAAGTAGATGATCTTTATGTCTTAATTCATTCACTTGCGAGGCAACTTTTTCTTCCAATGTTGTATTAAGCTCTTGAAGTTGTTTAGTTTTTTCTTCAACCTTATTTTCAAGTTCATTTGTTAATGCTTTGAGTTCAGAGATATCAATTGCTGTTGATATTCGAAGATCCAAAGATGGTATATCTTGACCTCGAACTAGAGCATAAAATTTTTCACCATTCTTTTTTAAACATTTTATTTCATAAGGAGCAATTGATTTTATCCTCATCTTCTCTTTTACTTGTTCTTTGTATTCAGGTGCTATAAGTTCTAGAAAATTTTTCCCAATAATCTCCTCTTTTGTGTAGCCAAAAAGTTCTAGTCCTGATTTATTGCAATCTAGACATTCCCCATTTTTACTAATAACAATTCCTTCAATCGTTGCATCTATGATCTCACTAATCTGTTTGAGGGATTGTTTTAAGATATGTTGTCTATAAAGCAGTAATGTTAAAACGATTATAAGAATTACAAAAAAATACCAAAGATATGTATAGTTGAATGTTTCTACAATTTTTACATTAGCCCATTCATCATATATTTTGTTGTGTTCTTGACGAGTCACTTGTGTAAGCAATTTATCTAGTATGGAAAGGAGTTCTGACGCATCTTTTCTCACGGCAATTGATAAATCATAGGTCATATCTGTATAGCCAGCTACTTGCAAATTATTGATCGAATATTTATTGACATAATAGGATAAAACAGGGAGGGTAGTGATCGTACTATATGCTTTACCTTCAGCAACCATTTGAATTGATTCTAAATAGCTTGAGGTTTCAATGATATTTACTTCTGGATATGATTTTTTTAATTTACTAATAAGTCCTGAACCAGTTTTTCTTGTAATCGGTTTTTTAATCACCTCTCGAATATCATCTACAAAAGGTTGTTCCGTTTTGGTTACGATTGCCAGTTTATAACTTAAATAGGGTTGAGTAAAATTTGCATAGCTTTCACGTTTTGTAGTTTGAATAGCACTTGGTAAAATATCACATTTTTTATTTTTAAGAAATTCTTGAGACTGTTTCCATGAATCAGTTTTAACATAGGCAAATTTGATTTTATTGCCACTTTTTTGTTCAAGTAATTTTAACGTATCAATTGAAATACCATCTGGAAAATGTGTTTGTTCATTGTAAAATTCTATAGGTTCCCAATCAGGATTTGTACACATCTTAATAGTTGAATGGTGAGAAAGAAATTTTTTCTCTTGAGTGGTAAATAAAGTTTTTCCTATAATAGTGGAATCATCATATATAAAGTCATCAAGATTAACTTGCTCTTTAACAAGCCCCATTAATGCATAGATATCAAAAATTCTTTGGATTTTTGCTTTGTTAACATCTCCAAGTTGTCGATTTCCTAAATAAGCGAGTTTTTTTAGCTCTTTTGCTTCATATAGCAAAGCTTCTTTACTTTTGTTTTGAGTATTATATTTTTTTAAAATCAGATCAATAGTTTCATCGATATGTTCAAATGCGTATTGGTATCCTTTGAGTGATGCATCAACAAAGTTTTTGACTCTCATTGGATGTTTTGTATATTCTTCAGCAGATGTAAAAAGTAGATCATTATAAAAATCAAATCCATAGTTTTTTGGATCTAAAATCTCGTAGGCAATATGCTCTTTATCTAGATGATAGAGCTCATTGGTTGTATAACATGAAATAAGATCAGTCTTACCATTTAATAAGTCATTGATATCAAAACTATGGTTGAGAATCCCTACATCATTCATAGAGATATTTTGAGCTTTAAGCATAGAATAAAATGAAGCACTTTGAGCCGCATTGGAATTCATCATTATCTTTTTATTTTTTAAATTCTCAGATAAATTCTGATCATCTTTTTTTAAACCAATAAGTACATGAGGAGAAGATTGTAAAAGAGCCTTTAATAATAAAAGATTCTTCCGTTTAGATTGTTCAAGTATAAGTGTAGGGTAACTAATCCCATAGGTTGTTTTTCCAGTGGATACATCATCAATGATATTGATATCGAATTGATACTCTTTAAGTTCAACATCTAGGCCTACAGCATCATAAAAACCTTTTTCTTTGGCTATATAAAAACCAGCAAATTCAAATTGATGTTTCCATAACAGCTGTAAAGAAATTTTTTCATTTGGTGTATTTGCAAATAGTGAAGAGATGATAAAAGTTAAAATCACTAATGATTTGATTAGATGCATTACAAAACCTAGAAATAATGTAATGTATTGTAACAAAGTATCGATTAAAACAATCGATACTTATGTTAAACTAATGATTATCAGGATTTATATCACATCCACTTTGCTTGATTGTTTTATAAAACCAACCAAGACCTATAAACATAATTGTTGTTCCAATGATGAGGTAAAATGCTGGAAGCATATCGCTTATATCATCAGATAATGCAATTTTGAATACCACTAAGAGTGTTTCAATAGATAATGCAATAATAATTGAGATTAAAAAGCGTCCAAGAACTTTATATTGTTTGTCATCATCGTGTTCTAATGTTTGAAACAATACATCATTTTCAAATATCTGTTTGGCTAGATCGAAAATTGCTAAGCCTAGCGTAACTGAAACAATTGATTTAAAACTATCATGAAGTAGGTCAACACTTTCAAATGATAATAGTATTTTTCCAAAGATATAGATTCCATAGATGATCAATGTGACTGCAACAATAGCAAGAGAGGTTGACCCTAGAAAATAAATAAGTCGTTTGATCTTGTCATGGTTCTGATTAAAATTAATAAGTTTTAATTCTTCAAGTAGTTTGATTAGATCAACATCAAATACCCTATATTCATTATTGTGAAAATGCACAATAGAGATACTCGCTTTCCCTGTTCTGTAGTGGATATAAGGATTAGAGATATAAACATTACTTTCATCTAAGACCATTTTTTGAAAATAGTGACTTTTATCAGCACCTATGTTTTCACTGTCTTGGCTTTTTCTACAAATCACTGCTGATTTCTGAGTATAATCTTCATTCACTGTATAGAGTAATTGAACAAAGTCATTTCCTTCTAGAATCGCAGTTGCGTTGTTTACAGGATCAACTTTAATATTTTTGACCATATTTTTTATATAGTTGTTCACGGTCATTTTATGTTTTTTATAAATATTAATTGCTTGTTTCATCTATCATCCTTTATAGTACAGTTATAATAGAAAAATCTTATATAAAACTTAATTAAGAAGTATAAATATCTCAAGATTATTTTAGTTTAAATAGCTAAAATAAAAGAAAGGAGTCATCATGAGTAGAATTATAGTTCCATTAGGAAAAGGGTTTGAAGAGATTGAGGCTGTGGCAATTATTGATGTATGTAGACGCGCTGGAATTGAAGTTATCGTTGCTGGAGTAGAAGGGATGATGGTCACTGGGGCCAATAATATTACACTACAAGCAGATTGTTTATTGGAAGCCGTGAAAGATGATCCATATGATATGATTGTATTACCAGGAGGTTGGGGTGGAACTGACGTTTTAACTGCAAGTCAAACTGTGCAAACTATGCTTAAAAACCAAAACGATCTAGGCAAAAAAATAGGGGCGATTTGTGCTGCACCATTTGCACTTAATCATGCAGGAGTGCTAAATGAAAATTATACTTGTTATCCAAGCGTCGAAGAAAAAATACGTTTAGAGGGATATACTGATAGTCAAAAAGTAGTTATTGATGGAAATGTAATTACTTCAAGAGGACCTGGAACTGCAATGTGTTTTGGACTTGAGATTGTGAAGATTCTTGAAGGTGAAGAAGTTTACACAATGCTCAAAGGTGGATTGCTTTTAGATTATTGTTAATGAAGATTAGTTTTTAATCTTCATTGATAAAGGTTAATTCCTCTATATACATATCGGGTTTTAAATAACCAACTGTACTATAAAGAGATGTCTGGGTTTTTGGATCAATAAAATGAGTTGTCGGTACCATTTGTGCTTTGAACTTTTCTGGATACTCTTTTGAATCACGGTTAATCATCAGAAAAACAAAGTTTTTATTAATATATTTTGATATTTTATCATCTTGAAGTGTTGTTTTTTTCATTTTTAAGCACCATGGACAGTGACTTGAAAAAACGAACATCAATACTTTTTTATGTTCTTTTATTGCAGTGCTGATAGCTTCATCATAATTCAAATAACGTTTTAATTCAACCGCTTGAAGGTTAATTGCCAATAAAAGCAGAAAAAGTAGTTTGAATATTTTATTCAACATCAGGACTGGTCGCTTTCTCATAATCTTCAAAAGGAACAAGGATTTTTTCACTTATTTGTTCGAATGAAAATTGTCCACCATTTTTATGTACTTTTCCTGTGTAAAGTTCAAAATACCACTTATCAACATTGAGGTTATATTCTACTGGAGCAATAATAGCCTCAGGAAACATTTGTGCAATTTCATTTGGATCATAAAATGATCCACTTGCTAATAGCTCTTTTTGTTGAACATTAAGGTCTGCATACACAATCCCCATGATCCCTTGTTGCTTGAAAAATGGTTTTAAACTAATGGTACAAAAATGCAATTTTTCTGGATCGATCTCTTCATCAATATCAAGATTGATCTCACTAATTGGGTCTCTCCAATCACGAATAGAACCAATTACCACGGCATCACCATCTTCTAAAGGTAATTGATTGGCAAAATATTCCCCACCATCAATGAATGGATTGGCTGGAAACATCAAATCTGTATTATCTCCAATTGTATAATGAATTGTTTGAGAATGTGTTTCATTGCTATCAGTCGTTAAGATCACTGTGGCTACATGAGCCATTTGTAGAGTTGTTTGTATATTCTCACCAAATTGAAGATTGAATCCATCAGTTTTGATCTCTAGATCTAGCCAGTCTGGATCGATTGACATGATATATGAATGGATCCCTTTAGTGTATAATTTAATCTTTTGCATTAATTGTGTCTCCATTTTTTATCGTTCCACCCTGTATGATGGTTGCATAAACTCCACGATGACCAGTGAGAAGTTCTGGCAAATTATTCCCATGAATACTCAAATGAGAACAAGTAGTACACACATCAGTAATCTCAATTATAGCGTCACCTATATGTAGCTGAGTTCCAATTTCTAAAATGTGTGGATCAAAATCTAAAAGGATATTCTCTCCAAGACTTCCAATTTCTAGATCTATGCCATTTTGTTGTGCTATATCATAGGCGATTGTGCCTATCATCATCACTGAACGATGAAGTTTTTTTCCTGCAAATTTATCATCTTTGATTCCATGGTCTTTAATGAACTCCAATGAATCAACTTTTGGACGGACATCCCCTTTAAAATCTTTTGGAGCACTAAATAGTTGAAGAATCTTTCCTAAAGCCAAACTAATATCCTAATAGGCTGTCATTGGGATCCACCCATCAACAATTCGCTCTAAAGCTTCAGCAATTCCCGCTTGTACATAGCTGAGGTCTTCGATAA
>JBNLDA010000060.1:0-11970 GCA_050304095.1 Arcobacteraceae bacterium
TTTGTTCTCTATATTTATCTAATGGATGCCCAGATACATAAAACCCTAATGAAGCTTTTTCAAACTCTAAGATCACTTTTTGATCATATTCAGCCATATTATCTAAAGTAATGTTAACTGTAATCAGTTCTTCATCATCACCAAACAGTGACCCTACGGCCATTTTTTTAGCCGTGGCTGCTTTTCCAGCTGTTTCAACGATTTGCTCGATTTGCGTTAACATTGCTTGTCTTGTATATTCAAAACAATCCAAAGCTCCAGCTTTAATGAGAGATTCAATTACTCTTTTATTTACTTTTGAGGAATCAATTCGTGAAAGAAAATCACTTAAGTCTTTAAAATATCCTCCCTCATTACGAGCTGCAATTATTGACTTAATAGCCACATCACCAGCACCTTTAATAGCACCCATACCAAAAAGAATCGCTTCTTGCTCATCTACTTTTTGTGCATTAAAAACTAAATCAGATTTATTGATATCGGGTGGTAAAAGTTGGATTCCAAGTCGTTTTACTTCATCAACATATTTTACAACTTTATCAGTGTTGTCTTTTTCAAGGGTTAAAAGTGCCGCCATAAACTCTGTTGGATAATATTTTTTGAGGTAACTTGTATAAAACGTTACTAGCGCATAGGCTGCAGAGTGAGATTTATTAAATCCATATCCAGCAAACTTAACGATCAAATCGAAGAGTTCTTCACAATAAGCTTTTGTATATCCTTTTTTGACTCCACCATCAGCAAATTCCCCTTTGAGTCTATCCATCTCTTCTTTGATCTTTTTCCCCATAGCCCGTCGAACCAAGTCCGCACCACCAAGGCTAAAGCCACCAATACTTTGTACGATCTGCATAACCTGCTCTTGATAAACAATAACTCCATAGGTTGGTTCTAGGATTGGTTTTAGTGCTGGTTCAAATTCATCATGGAAATAATCAATTTGTGCTCGACCATGTTTTCTATCAATAAAGTCATCCAACATCCCTGATTCCATCGGCCCTGGTCTATACAGAGCCAAGACCGCAATAATATCTTCAAAGTTTGATGGCTTCAATCGTTTGTTCAAATCTTGCATTCCTGAAGATTCTATTTGAAATAATCCAATCGTATGTCCAGTTTGAATAAGATCATACACCCCTTTATCATTTACATCAGTGGTAAGGAAATTTACTCTTTTACCATGTCGCTTTTCAACTAGCTTATTCGCTTCTTCAATCACGGTTAGAGTTTTAAGACCCAAGAAGTCAAATTTGATCAAGTCAACATCTTCAACATATTTACCACTATATTGTGTTGCTAAGGTGTCAAGACCACTTGGCTTGAATAGTGGAGTTTTTTTCCATAATGGTTCATTGCTAATAACAACTCCAGCAGCGTGTGTTCCTGCATTTCTATTTAACCCTTCAAGTGCTAATGCATATTGCCATACTCTTTTTGCTTGAGGGTCAGTATCAATAAGTTCTTTAATTTTTGGTTCTTTTTCAAATGAACCTTTAAGATCAATCCCTAGTTCATCAGGGATCAATTTTGCCATCGCATCCGCTTGGGCATAAGGCATATCAAGGACTCTTGCTACATCACGAATTACCCCTTTGGCTAATAGCTTACCAAAAGTGATAATCTGAGCTACATTGGCTCTTCCATATTGTTGTACCACATAATCAATAATCTCTCCCCGTCTACTTTGACAAAAGTCCATATCAATATCTGGCATACTTACCCTCTCAGGATTCAAAAAACGCTCAAAAAGTAAACCATATGGCATTGGATCAATATCGGTAATTTCTAAAGAGTATGCAACCAAACTTCCAGCTGCACTTCCCCTCCCTGGTCCCACAGGAATTCCCATTTGTTTTGCTACAATTACGAAATCCCAAACGATCAACATATATCCTGGGAACTTCATGTTATTGATGATGTCTATCTCTACTTGTAATCTATCTCTATACTCTTGATGTTTTGTTGGGTCAACGATCTCTAAACGCTTTTCAAGTCCTTTCCAACACTCATGAATAAAGAGTACTTTATCATTTTCAAGTGAATATTCAAGTTCAGGTTCAGGGATTTCAAGACCTATTTCTTGTAACTTTTGCAGTGTAAATTTAAAGTTTGGTGGTGTTGGATTCCCAAGCTTAATTTCTAAATTACATTTATCAGCAATCTCTTGGGTATTTGATATAGCTTGTGGAATATCAGCATACAATCTTGCAATTTGTTCAGGAGATTTGACATAAAATTCATGTACGGAGTGTCGTAATCTATTTGGATCATCATACAATTTATTCATAGCAATACACATAAATGCTTCATGTGCATCGGCATCTTGTGGATTGGTATAGTGGGTATCATTAGTGGCCACTATTTTAATTCCAGTTTCTTGCGAAAGTTTGATTATATAATCATCCACAAAAAGTTGATCTTCGATTCCATGTCGCATTATCTCTAAATAAAAATCATCCCCAAATATCTCTTTATACTCTAGTGCAATAGCTTTTGCAGCATCGTATCCTTTAGCACCATTTTTAACATTTCGTTCACTATTGGTATTCAAATGCCAATTGATTTCTCCTTGAAGACAAGCAGCACTACATACAATTCCTTCAGAATTTTCACGTAAAAGTTTTTTATTGATTCGTGGATAGTAATAGAATCCATGCATATAGGCTTGACTACTTAAGAACATTAAGTTCTTGTATCCTACTTCATTTTTTGCATATAAACATAAGTGGAATCTTTGTTTTGTAGATTTATCTTCTATATCTTCACTATTGTGAATATAAGCCTCCATCCCAATAATAGGCTTGATTCCTTCTTTTTTCATAGTGTTATAAAAATCAATAGTACCAAACATATTACCATGATCTGTCATGGCAACACTGTTCATACCTAATTCTTTGATTTTTTGTGCTAATGCTTTGATCTTATTCGCTCCATCAAGAAGTGAATACTCTGTATGTAAATGTAAATGGGTAAACTGTGGGATTTGTGACATATTCTAAAACTTTATCTGATTTTTATAAAGTATTATAATAAAAAATAGGTTGTGGAAAGGTAAAAACTAAAAGGAAATAGTATTATACTTTGTTCGAACAACCTCTGCAACGGAAGGGTAGAAATCTATTGATTTCTGGGACCCACCGTGAAGCCGTTTAAGAACAAACGTGATAATACTATTGATTCAAAAAATCGGTAATATTAATTAATGATGTTTTTTTGTTTCAGCGTTTGGTAATACCATCATATTAACAAATCGCCCTTCAAGTTTTGGTTCATGTTCTTGGTGACCGATATCTTCTAGCATAGGCCAAATTTTATTTAAAACGTCAACTCCTGCTTCCGGATTAGCCATCTCTCGACCTTTTAAGAATACTCTACATTTTACATGGTATCCTTTTTCCAAGAATTCTCGAGCATGTTTTACTTTGTACTTGATATCATTTTCAGCAATTTTCACAGAGAATTTAACCTCTTTGATCACGATCACTTTTTGATTTTTCTTTGCTTCTTTTTTCTTCTTTTCTAGTTGGTATTTATATTTACCATAGTCCATGATTTTAGCTACTGGTGGTTTAGCAGTTGGTGCAATAAGTACCAAATCCAATCCATCTTCTTCAGCTAATCTCATAGCTTCTTTAGTGCTAATTACACCATGTTGTGTTCCATCATCATGTAAACATCTTACCTCTTTGACCTGAATGTCCTCATTCATGATCGCATCATCAGTTTTTTTACCTTTTTTCTGGCTCAAATTTCTCCCTCACTTTTGATTTGTTTTAACATTGAAATAAATTCGTCTTTACTTAAGTTTGATTGTTCCCGTTTTCTTCTATCTCTTAGAGCAACCGTTGCATTTGCAACTTCCTCATCTCCAAGAACTACAATCATCGGTACCTTTTGCTTTTCAGCCGTTCTGATTCTTTTATTTAAACTTTCATTTTTATCTGAAACTTCACTATCGATTTCCAAATACATCAACTCTTTTTGTAACTGTTTTGCATACTCAACATGAGTATCTGCAATTGGTACAAAAATCACTTGTGTTGGAGCAATAATAAATGGAAACTCTCCAGCTACGTGTTCAGTTAAAATCCCAATAAATCTTTCAAATGACCCTAAAATAGCTCTATGGATCATTACTGGTCTCTCTTTAGTGTTATCAGCTGTTACATACTCTACATCAAATCGCTGTGGTAAGTTCATATCAACTTGTACTGTACCACATTGCCATTTTCTTCCAATAGCATCAAGAATCTTAATATCGATTTTTGGTCCGTAGAATGCTCCACCACCTTCATCCATACCATATTCAAATCCATTTTCATCTAAAGCATCCATAATACCTTTAGTTGTATTTTCCCAAAACGCATCATCACCAATTGCTTTTGCTGGTTTTGTTGATACTTCCATTTCATATTTAAAATCAAATAGTTTCATCAGTGATTCTACAAATCCTAAAACTTCTAAAATAACCTCTTTAACTTGACTTTGCATACAGAAAATATGTGCATCATCTTGAGTAAATTCTCGAACCCTGAACAATCCATGCATAACGCCAGATTTTTCATGTCTATGTACTACTCCATATTCAAAAAATTTCAATGGTAATTCTTTGTATGAAACAAGAGAATTTTTAAATATCTCAATATGACCTACACAGTTCATAGGTTTGATACCATACTCTTGATCATCAATTTGAGTGAAATACATATTTTCTTTATAATTAGCATAATGTCCTGATTTTACCCAAGCTTCTGCTTTTAAGATTTCTGGACCTCGAACTGGTTGATATCCTCTGATTCTATGTGCTTTATATAAGATTTGCTCTAATTTTGATCGTAGTCTTGCGCCATTTGGTAACCATAATGGAAGTCCAGCACCTACATTATCACTAAAAGTAAATAATTGAAGTTCAGTACCTAATTTTCTATGATCTCTTTTCTTCGCTTCTTCAAGCATCGTTACATAATCTTTTAATTCTTGCTTATCAAAAAATGAGATACCATAGATTCTCGTGATCATCTCATTTTCTTCATTACCACCAAGATAAGCTCCAGCAACTCGAGTTAATTTGAAATTTCTAATCATTCGTGTATTTGGTACGTGAGGACCTCGACAAAGATCTTCAAATTCACCTTGCTTGTATAAAGTTAACGTATCATCTTTTATATTTGCTAATACAGCTTGTTTTAACTCATCATTTGAAAATTTTGATTGTATCTCTTCACGACTTGCTTCATATCTCACAATTGGTAATTTTTGATTTGCAAGCTCTTTCATCTTTTTTTCAATCGTAACTAAATCATCATCATTAATTGAAGCATCAACTTTAAAATCGTAATAGAATCCTTCTTTTACAACTGGTCCTACGAAAAATTTCGCTTCTGGATAAAGTTCTTTAATTGCTTGAGCCATTAAATGCGCGGTTGAGTGCCGTAAAATCTCCAACGCTTCTTTAGAATTATCTTGCTTGATAGGTTCACCATCAATACCTAGGGCTTGAGCAGTTTGGAGGTCATAAATTTGACCATCTTTAACAATACCTATTTGTTCCAACTATTTCCTTTTCAAAAATTTTATAATGTTTTCTAATAAATGGCTATATTTTATCTTAAACAGACTTAAATTATTGTAGAATCACTACATGGTTTTAAATTTATCAAAAATAAAAACAGAAGCATTGTTACTTTTTTGTAAAGATTTGATCCTTCAGTATCAAGATAATAATGAAAATATCTATGGTATAGATCAAAGTACAGTCAATCTTATTGACTACACAACACAAAACTTTTTAAAAGCAATAAATTCTACAATACATGATCATAAATATTATATCCAACATGCACAAAACTCTAGAATCAAATCAATTTTGCTTTCATATGAGTTCATCAGCAAAGAGCTTTCAAAGAATTTACAACAAGGGAAACCGTTCAATCCATCGATGTTATATATTGCATTATTAGCTACATGGTTCACTGAATATGAAAATCAAAGCAATGTGAAAGATTTTATCTATTTTTCACTTTACCCTTATGCTCAAGTATATGATACGCTCCTTATAAACCAAAAGAACACCGAATACAAAGCATTAAATCTTTCGATGATCAGTGTTGCAGAAACTGTGGTTAAAAACCTCAGCGAATATAAATTCTATTAATTTTTATTGTTTACTCTCTTCATCTTTAAATTACTTCTGCATTATGATATAATAATTATTGTTATATATAATTATTGTTGAGACTTAATTTCTCCCATCCTTCCAAACTCCAAAGGATTTATCATGGAAAGAAAAAGTGTAAACGGGATATTGGTACCAACTGATGTTGCTCTCAGTATCACCGAAGAATATTTAGGTCACTTTCTAAAAGTAAGCTACATCCTCTATCATGAACAAACCCCAATATATGAAAAAAGTAGAGTCGAAGTTAATCCAGATGGAACATTTCGATTTTTTGTTCCATTACAAGAACTGATACAAGATCAAATGGTCACCATTGAAGTGTACGCGCCTGATGGAGAAATGCTTCGAAGCCAAAGGTATAGTTATGGAAACTTGTATACTTCAAACTATGCCCAAGGGACAGAAGATGAAAGTGGGGGTCTATTAAAGATCGGGATCGATCCAAAGATACTTACATTTGATGAAACCTCTCCCGAAGTATGTACCCATAAAAAAATAAATGGAAAAATCATTGATATCTCTGGAACCCAAAATACTGCTGGACTTCAAGTATTGATCTTGACTTCAAATAGTTCCACTGAAGAATTTTCATTTGATACTTTTGAAACAATTTTTTCTAGCATAACTGATGACAATGGATCTTTCTATGGTTCTGTAGAAAATAGAAACTATCAACAAGCATATGGAATCATTGCAGGATTATCAAATAATCCTATAAAAATAACATTGGAAAGTAAAAAAGTGCCCTATGAAGTACTACTTGCAACAGATATGTCACTTCTATCCGATGATTCTACGCGCTATAATAGTGTCCCATCTAATCCAAATGGAGATGAACTTGTCAATTCTTCAAAGTTCTCTCAAGATTTGGGTACAGGGTGTGTTGATTTTACAACCCCAAACAGAAGTTTAGAAGAGGTGAGCTTTTATCATGCCGTTCGTACTACAGAACCAGAGATAAAAGGATTTACGATACAAACTAAGAATCTTCGGAAAGAGTTTCATTCAATTGCATCCAATCTAATAGATACCCTCACATCTATGAATACTTCATTTCATTCTATGTCCTTATTAGAATATGCAGTCAATGAGGATGAAGAGAATGAAGCAACTACAGAACTACGATCTTTAACACCAAACTTAAGCAAAAACACTCTTGAATCAAATTATAAATTGAGACTAGTTAGTCCAAATCAAAATTTACAATTCAGTATGAATCAGCTGGTATTTGACAATAAAAGATACGGTATCAGTCATATCTTTAAACTTTTAGCCCAACAAGCCAAAAGAAAGAAAAAACTGCAACAACTGCATCAAAAACTTGCAATGGCATATTGTGGAAAATATGGTGTAGAAGAGGAAAAAACTTTTTGTGAACAATTTGCACAGAACAATATTTTCCCTTATGATACATTAAGTTCTATTACTGCCTATTTAAGTAAATTAGGTCGTCAACTCACTCCACAAATAAGAAGAAATTCTATTCCTTTTATATTTGCTATGGACAAAATTAAAGATGAATCTTTTATTAGTAAAAAATCTATTGAAGATTTAATCAAAAAAACACAAACCTTTAAAAAATCCGTTGAAAAACAATCAGATGATATCACAATTAAAGAAGAACTTCTTGAATATTTAAACAAATTAGAGGAAGAACTAAAAGCACTCGATCTAGATACAGCCAAAGCATTTGAACCTTGTCCACCAGATAAAATTGAAAGAAATAGCGGTATTATGTGTGTGATACAAGAATTCAAAAAAACAAAAGAGATACTTGATAATCAAGTTGTTTTTACTCTTGATAATATCATCACGATACGAACTAATTACCAACTTTTTTTAAAAAGTATCTCTTCCTTTTTAAATCTATTGGAAGAATTCTATACTTTTTATAATGCAAGTGAACTAAATCTAATAAGTTTGGAAGATGACTATTTTGTCAAAAACTATAAAAGTATCAAAAATACTTTATTAAATTTAAAAAGACGTATTAATTATGCCATCATTGAAATAGAAAAAACAGAGCAAGAATATATTAGTAACCACCCTGGACGAAAACATTTAAGTTCTGACTTTAGCATTGATTGGGATGAGACACCAACAGTTTATGAAAACACTACCATTGCTCATGGGCATATATTGCATTTTAAACAGCAATGGAAAGCAGATGGTTATTCACTGGGGGATCTTTTATATAGTCTTCCCCTTGCACCTTGCCAAGAAAAAAATATTGCTATATTGGATTGGGACAGAGATGAATTTGGAAGAAGAAATGAATCACAAGATTTTTCCGATACTCTTCAAGCCTCAATTAGCAGAGATAGAGATATTAATGAAATTGTAAACTCAACATTTAGAGAAAATATCAATGCCTCATCCCATAATGATACTAGCTCCACTAGTGGCGGTATTGGTGGAGGAATTGGGGGCTTTATAGGTAAGGCTGTCTTTGGAATATCGGGAGGAGTTTCAAGTTCTGGATCGAGTTCTAATTCATCAAGTTCACAAGACTCTTCTAGAAACCTTTCTGCAAGTGCATTAAATAGTTTACAAGACAATATCTTTCAATCTGCATCGAATGTAAAAAAACAACGAAGTACCGTAGTGCAAACAGTCAATCAAGCCGAATCAGTCTCGATTCAAACCGAAGTAGTCAAAAACAACAACCATTGCCATTCAATCACAATGGAATATTTTGAGGTATTGAAACATTATGCCATAGAACAAAAACTTGTTGATGTTCAAGAGTGTTTGTTCATTCCCTTGCCTATGAGTCATTTTGACAATGATAAAGTGTTACGTTGGAAAAATACCCTTAAAAGAAATATGTATGGGACCAAACTTTTAAAAGGATTTGATGCGATTGAAAGAATAGAATCAGGTTATGCTAATTCTGATTTTCCAGATGAAGCTTATTGCACTGATAAAATTCATGAATTCAGTGGTTTTTTTGTACTCACCTTTGACTTAGTTCGACCTTATATTCAACCAATAGAAGATGAAACAAAAATAGTCAAAGAAACTATTGAATTAGGATCTTTTTTCCCTTGGTTTGGAAGGGTATTGGAATTTACCTACGATAAAGAAGTCCCTCTTACCAAAGAAGAAAAAGATGCAATATTTGAAAAAGATTATGCTCCTGATATTGTAAAATCTTTTATAGAGGAACTTGATTTTTATGCAGTAACAGACAAAGATCATAAAGAGATTAAATTAGATTTGGATGTTACTATAGCAAGTACCTATAAAAAAGGGCATGGAGTTTATGTCAATATTGCAAGTGCTAGTACTGATCAAACAATTACAAGAGAAGATTTCAAACACCTTATTGTACGAGCAAGTACTGAGGTAAAATCTGGATCAAGAATAAATCTCAATTCTGTAGTTTTATCGTATAGAACAGATCATATGAGAGGTAATATTATCAACAAACGTGGTATTCGTAATGATATCATCAATACAAAAACCATCGAGGTTGCTATTGACGAATTTCCAGGGTTTAAACAAAAAACTGTTACAGATGCCGCATTATTCTATACTCCAATGAATTATCAAGAATTACGTAATCCACGAAACGAAGATAGAGAGGCAGCGATTGCCTTAGTAGAATTTCTCAATGAACATCTTGAAATGGCACACAAAGCAATCTGGTCAAGTATGGATTCAAGTCGTATTTTTGGTTTACTTGATGGTTATATTGCTCCCAACGCAAAAGGAAAAAGTGTTGCTAGTGTTGTTGAAAATAAATTAATTGGAATTATAGGAAATAATCTTCTCTTTAAAGTAGTCGATGGACAAAGACTTGACCCTACATTTAAAAATGTCAAAAATCTTTTCGAGCATTATAGACCAACCACCAAACCTGATCCATTTAGAATCAGTGTGCCAACCAAAGGAGTTTATGCAGAATCGGTTATGGGTAAATGTGTAAGTTGTGAAAAAATTGATGAATCACTACACTGGCGATTTAAAGATGAACCGTGTGGAACAAAGGCAACCGCTATTGAACCTCTTTCTTCACAAAGTAGAAAAAGTGATGTAGGAGATTTACAAACTAAAGATTTTCCAACAAGTATCATTAATCTACAAAATGCTCCAAGTGCCCCTGATCCAACTGGACTTTCTGCAGCTTATTCGTTGCTTGGAAAAGGAGATAGTTTTAAAGATATGACAGGATTATCTGGAACCCAACAAAATGCATTAAATGCGTTACAAACTACTTCAAAAAGTGTCACTGATCTAGCTTCTATTTCAAAAGATTTTGCTAATCTATCAGTGATGGCAAATCAAAATAAAGATGCCTCAAAACAGATTGAACAAATAAAAAAAGCACATAAAGAAAAATATCTTAGTGATAGTGAAGCAAGTAATGCGATCAAAGAAGTTCTTGATATCCCTGTAAAAGCAGCCAAAAGTATTAACACCAATACAAATGATACAGCTGCAACACAAGTAGCTAATCAACTAGTAGCTCAAGGTAAAAAAGCGATGGATTCAGGCTATAATTTTGAATCCTCAGTAACTTCACCAGATGGCGGATCAACTCAAGCAAAATATAGTGTTCCAAGTGAAAAGAAAACAGTACAAAATGTTTCAAAAACAAGTCCATTGAGCCAAATAAAAGCTCCAGGAACTAATCCTGGTTCAACAATAGCTGATGCCTTATTTCTTATTACCGAGTTTGGAAATCGCACTGGTGATTTAAAATTCAATGTCACCAGAAACCAAATCGTTGATGATTTAACGCATTGGATCAATCACCCTGACCTTCTTGATCAAAACAAATTAAACCTTTGTGGACCAGCTGCCACTCTATATTGCGTTATGCAGCGAGATCCTAAAATGGTTTGTAAATTTGTGATTGATCTTGTTGAAAATGGAAAAGGAAAATTTGGAACAAGAACCGTAAATCCTGATAGTGACCTGAAAAATCAAACCATTAAAGATTGGGGACCAACAAAAGCACAATGGATCGCAATGTGTTCGTTAAGAGACGATGAAAACTGGTTCTTTGATTATGAAGGAACACCTGAAGAAGATGTGTCTGCAGCTACTACTCCAGGTGAGGTACAAGATTGGTTAATGGATACTGGATTGTATACAACAATTATAGATGAAGCAAATCTGGTTGTAACTGAAAGTTTATCTCATCTACAAAAACTCAAACTCAATAACAATACAGATAATATTTTATTGATTCATGCATATTTACTCAAAAAAGCTAAATCTGCTAATAAAAAATCAGATGACTTTATCACAAATGCTTTTCCAAATCACTTTGTAGTGCTTAAAAGTGATGTTGTTGTGGAAAATGATATTGTTAAGTTCACCGTTTGGACATGGGGGAAAGATGATTATGATGTAGAAGTCCCAATTAAAACATTCAATGCAAACTATTATGGCGCAGTGATAGCCACTGTATA
The DNA here is from genome assembly GCA_050304095.1 of Arcobacteraceae bacterium. Classification (GTDB taxonomy): domain Bacteria; phylum Campylobacterota; class Campylobacteria; order Campylobacterales; family Arcobacteraceae; genus JAYEFX01. The sequence goes on from JBNLDA010000060.1 coordinate 11,602, forward strand.
AAATAATAAGACATAGGGTTTTCCTATGTCTTATTTCTGATCAATCTGAAACTACAGAATTTCGACCTTGATTTTTCGCTTTATATAATGCTATATCAGCCTTTTTCATCAATTCATGAATATCTCTTTCATCAGTTAATTGCGCAATACCAATACTGACTGTAATGTTAATTGTCTGCGAATTATAAAGTATCGGAGTTTTTTCAATTACTGACCTAATTTTTTCTGCAAAAGTGATCGATCCTTCATAGGAAGTATTTTGTAAAATGATTGAGAATTCTTCACCACCTAGTCGTCCAAAAATATCACTTTTTCGCAATATATTTTGTATTTCTAGAGCAAACTCTTTTAGTACCTCATCCCCAGCTT
>JBNLDA010000061.1:0-11883 GCA_050304095.1 Arcobacteraceae bacterium
ACCTATGTTCTATGGTTTGGTTTTAGCTACGATTTTTTTACTTTTTATACCCAAAGAAAGTGTTGTGTTCTTTAATGACAATTTGTTTTTATCCTATTTAATTGTTTTGCTTTTATCGTTACCTTTGTATGTGTGTTCTATTTCTGCTATTCCTATAGCATTATCAATGTTAAGTGTTGGAGTGAGTCCTGGTGTAGCGTTTATCTTTTTAACTGCAGCTCCAGCAACTAATATCATCACGGCAGGAGTTATAAAAAAAATATTAGGTAATGAGGTATTGCTTAAATATCTTATTTCGATTATTGTTACCACGATTGTTTTTGCAATGATGATTGATTTTATGATGCCCAGTGAATGGTTTAGAATAGTTTCAAGTGAAATAAAAACTGAATCATATAGTATTTTAGATAGTGTTAGTGGGGCTTTATTTCTAATTTTGTTAGGAGTGTATATATTTAAAAAGTAGTGTTACCACTACTTTTTAATGTCTTACATTAATATTATGAGTTTTAATTTTTTCAATTGTTCTTTTAATCTCAGCCATTTTTTTATCTTCTTGTTCAAGAGAGTTTTGCCCATGAAGATTGAACATTTCTAATTTTGTGTCTAAATAGCTTGTATCTAACTTTCCTTCAAGAAAATCTTGATTCTTAACGATCTCTCTATGTAAAGGAATATTGGTAGAAAACCCATGAATAAAAAACTCATCTAAAGCTCGGCTTGCTTTTTTTACTGCCCCTTCCCAGTCCAGTGCCCAAACAATAAGTTTTCCTATCATTGAATCATAATTTGCTGGAACTTTATATCCCCAATACATTGCCGTATCAAGTCTAACTCCTGGACCACCTGGAGTCATATAGTCTGTTATAGTTCCAGTGGTTGGCATAAAATTCTTCATTGGATTTTCTGCATTAATTCGAAATTCGATTGCATATCCTCTAAATTTAATTTCACTTTGCTTGTATTTGAGTTTATCTCCCTCAGCTATTTCTATCATGCGTTGAATGATATCAACTCCAGAGATGATCTCAGTAACTGGATGTTCTACTTGAACTCTTGTATTCATTTCAATAAAATAGATATTATCATCACTATCAACAAGAAACTCTACCGTTCCTACATTTTCATAACCTAGTTTTTTCATAGCTTTAGTAGAAATTGAGAATATTTTTTTTCGCACTTCATCATTGAGTCTAGGTGATGGAGCAATCTCAATTACTTTTTGGTGTCTTCTTTGGATAGAACAATCTCTCTCACCTAAATGTACAACATTACCATATTTATCTGCAACGATTTGAACTTCAATATGTCTTGGGTTTTGAACATATTTTTCAATAAACACATCCCCTTTTCCAAAATATTTTTTTGCTTCATTGACGGCGGCTTCAAAGTTTTTTTCAAAATCTTCTTCTTGTAGGACAATTCTCATGCCTCTTCCTCCACCTCCAAATGCAGCTTTGATGATTACTGGAAAACCTATGTTTTTAGCTGCAGTTGTTCCCTCAACAAGGTCAATGACTGGCTCTAAAGTTCCTTCAAGTATAGGAACTCCTACTTGTTTCATAGCTACTTTTGAAGCCATTTTATCCCCAAAAAGCGCAATATGTTCTGGCTTTGGACCAATAAATATAATTCCATTTTTTTCACAGGCTTCAGCGAATTCTGCATTTTCTGATAAAAAACCATATCCTGGATGAATTGCATCACAATTTGCTTTTTTAGCTAAGGCTATAATGCGATCAAAATTTAAATATGCTTGGATTGGATCACCCATGATTGGATAGCATTCATCAGCTTTTCGTATCCAAACACCCTCAACATCTACTTCTGAAAATATGGCAACACTTGTTTTGCCTAACTCTTTACATGCTCTTATGATTCTTAGAGCAATCTCCCCTCTATTGGCTACAAGAATTTTTGTAATTTGTTGTGACATGATAACTCCAAAAAATTAATTTGAAAGTATTTTAAAACAAAAATATTTTTTTATCTTTATAAATATTGTTCTAAAAATTGTCTATTTTTGTTCAATATTTAGTTTATAGTTGTTAAAATATTTTTATGAAAAGAGCAACACTTAATAAAAGAACACAATTAGCTAACAGCGTGATGTATTATATTTATACTCATATAGATACAGATATCAATCTAGATTTGCTATGTTTGGATTTAGGGATTAGTAAGTTTTATATGCACAAGATTTTTAAGGATGCATTTGGAAAAAACATCTATGAAAGTATCAAATCAATTCGGTTGCAAAAAGCTTCAAATCTGCTGATTACCAATCAATATTCTAGTATTTCTGAAATTGGACATCAATGTGGATATAGCTCACATTCATCGTTTATACGAGCATTTAAAGAGCGGTTTGAAATGACGCCAACCCAATGGAAAAACCAAGGATACAAAAAGTATTCAAAAAATATTTTAAAAAGATCAGAACATCCAGCATTGAATTCTAACGTTGAATTATCCCACTTAGAACCTACCATTGTAAAAATGCCAGCAATGAAAGCCTATTATATTCGGCATCAGGGATATAATAAAAGTATGAAAAAAACTTGGCAAAAATTACACACATGGATACTAGGGAATCAATTGCAAAACTACCAGCAAATTGGACTTTATCATGATAACCCTGCTATTACACCCCATGATCAATGCCAATATATTGCGTGTGTAAAAATTGATGATGAGAACTTTACGAATGATAAACTACCTCATTTTATGATTGCTGAAGGTATATATGCAAAGTTTGATTTACAAGGTGTGTATGGAGATGTTTTAAAACTTATTCGTTGGGTTTATCATGAATGGTTGCCACAAAGTGATTTTGAAACCACAACCAAGCCTTCATATGCGATACATCGTAAAAACCATTTTTTAAGTCAAGATGGTCAATTTGATATAAGCTTTTATGTCTCTGTAAAATATTGAGATATATAATTCATTAATAAAAAATAACAAGGAATACAAATGTATTGTAAAAATAGTGATACCTATCAAAAAAATGATATCCCAAAAACAGTGAATGCTCAAATCGCAGTATTAAGTCCCCAAGAAGAAAAAGATTTCTTAGTGAGAAAAATCACTTTAGGTGAGGGTGGAAGTATGCCATTGCATACAAATCTAATCCAACACCAACAATATGTTTTAAGTGGTGAAGCAAAAGTGATCATTGGAGAAGAAACAATTCATGCAAAAGCAGGAGATTTTATCTATATCCCAGCTGGAGTAAAGCACTCATACGAAGCTTGTTTCAACAGTGATTATCAATTTTTGTGCATGATTACAACGGCTGAGGATAAAATTAGTATGATTGACTAGAAAATATGTTCCCAAAGTCCCATAACAATTTCTACACCTATAAGAATGATAATGATCCATTCTAGGAAAGAGGAATATCTATGATTTTGTTCATTTCCAAGCATATCGAAAAGTTCTTGAATCACTTCTACTTTTTTATTTAGAACTTCTACTCTAGCTTTTATGTCAAGATATTTTGATATCTTTTCATAATAAGATTCATATTCTGGATATTCCCAAAAAAATTCGGGAGTATCTAGAAGATCATAATGAAGATTTATTTTCGTTCGTACTAAAAATAATTCGCCCATTTTTTTTGCTGTATCTTTTTTGCTAAGGTTTATTTTTCCAGTTTGAGCCAAAATAACAGGTATTGATGAGTTTTCTTCAATAGTGGTTTGTATCGTTGTTTCAAAATTGATAAGTTTGATATTTTGCGCTAGTGAAGTGGAAATAGCAATTTTTGTTAAAATAGATTCATCTTTTAAAATCAGCTTGTCAAAATTTAGTTTAAATTCATCATCGATTTTATAGATTAGTTTTTCTACGATTGGTTTTTCAAAGGGTTCTATTTCAAAATCTTTAATAAAATCCTGAAAGAATTTTAACGATTCAAAATCAACATTCCAAGTGATATATACACCAAAGTTAAAAAGGATGATAACACCATCATTTCCTAATTCGATTGCTATGATATCTTTATACTGAGAAGCTTTATATCTATTGCTTATTTGTTCAAAAGTATCTGTTACAAACTTTTCACAACTTAGATAACTGAGTACATTTTTTTCCATGATGGTGTCCAATGATGTAAGATTTAGAATATTATTGTACTACTAAAATTCTCATAATTTTATTTAAAGATATGACTAATGTGTTGAGCAGGTTCCTTTTGATCCAATTTCAGTAAGGTTCCCCATTAAAAACTGATCAATTGAGTCATTGACTGTTTGTGAATTTGCGTCAAAATAAACTTCTAAACCAGCTTTGGCAAATCCTTGAGCTGGTGATCCACCAATTCCACTTACAATTAGTGCATCAGGATTTAGAGTCATAATATTGGCTACTGCATTACCACATCCACCAGCATCATGACCTGGATTTTTTACCACTTCTACATCAGCTATTTGTTGATTTTTTAAAGTAATGATAGTATAAAACTTTGCTTTTCCAAAATGAGCACCTCTTTTACTTAAATATCCATTTTCTTCATTTGTTGGGAATACTAATCTCATATTGTCTCCTATAATTATTTGAACATATGTTCGAATCATACCATTTATATGAACATATGTCAATAAAGAAGAATATTTTATTCATCTTTTGAAGTTAAAATAGCTACTATTTTAAACGGCGAAGTTTGATTTGCTTTGGCGATTTGGTCTATAGTACTATTTTCTACTATTTTTATTCCTGCTAATTCTAGTTTAGCAATGGCTTCATTTTGTTGAATATTTAATACTGCTGTTGATATATTAAGTGGAGCTTTAAGTACAGATTCGATTAAAATTCCTTTTGGATTTTCCCCTTTAGAACTTGAAGAAAAAACAAAACCAATTGAAACCAATAAGGCAAATACCAATGCTATATTAAATATCTTTTTACTAAAATAGTTTTTCATTGATTTCCAGTTGAATACAACATGCAAAAAAACGACAGCCACAAAAAATAAACCAAGTATCTCATGTAGGTCTTTTACATAGTTATCAAAAAGATGAAAAAAGATCATTACTCCACTCAATCCAACAACCATAAATGATACGGTAGTAAACGAGGTTGCAAAATCTTTTCCTTGTGACATTTTCATAGTTTTCCTTTGTGTTAAAGTTCTAATGAAAGTATAATACGACTCTCTTAACACGGTATTAACATAGTATTAACACAGAATTAATAGGAATAAACATTTTAGGACTATGAATGGTTCAGAAAATATTTTATAATTGCATTTAAAGGTAAATGATGAGATATATTGATGATATAAAAGAAGCAACTATTGCAACTGCCAATGATGAAGAGATCATTTTTGTGATCCATGAAAAGAATAAATATTCAATATTTTTGTATGGATTTTATCAGTACAAATATCATACGAATAAAGAATTCAAACATATTTCCTATCAAAAGTCTAAAGATACGTTATATTATTTCTTATTATTTATCTCAAAGATCTCATTTGGAATCTATAAGCTTAGTTATGACTATAAATAGGGTATTCTAAATTCGTTATTTGTTGTGAAATGTTAAGATGCTTTAGTAACTTTTAAGTACCAATAAGTTACATTTAAGCAAAGGTTTCTTGATGCATAAATATTTAAATACAATTAGAAATACCTATATTATCATCTTTTTATCACTTGCTTCATGGGTTTTATTTGGATACTATATTAGCAATGAAGAGATCAAAGAGCAAGGTGTTTATGCAAAAATTATTAATATAAGTGGTAAGCAAAGAATGCTTTCTCAAAAAACTGCATTGATAGTAAATAGAATCGCTCATACAAAAAACCCTCAATTCATTGCTCATTTAGAAGAATTAATCTCAGAGATGCAATCTGAACATCTATTTTTAGTACAAAATGTAACTTCACAAAAAATGCATAACATCTATTTTGAAGAGAATTCAGCTTTAGATAAACAAGTAAATCATTATATCGTATTGTTGAAACAGTATTTAAAAACACAAAATCATTTATTGATTGAGACTATAGAACAAATTTCATTTGAACTTTTACCAAAACTTGATGATATAGTAAAATTATATGAAAAAGAGAGTCAACAAAGAACTGAAAATTTAGTTCAAAAAGAGCTATTGATACTGTACGGAACACTGTTTACATTATTTGTTTTGACAGTGATTTTTATATTGATTTTCAATAGTATAAAAAAATCTGAAAGATTACTTGAAGAACGTTTAGCAAAAGAAGCACAACTCCAATCAATTACTCAAGCTAGTCAAGATGCGATTATTCAAATGGATGCAAATGGAAATATTTCATTTTGGAATCCAGCAGCTGAAAGGATATTGGGGTATAAAGCTGATGAAGTTATAGGAAAACATTTACATAATTTACTTACTCCGCAACGATATATGCCAGCACATAATAAAGCTTTTCCGCATTTTGTTAAACATGGAACTGGAAATGCTATTGGAAAAACTATTGAACTTGAAGCGATACATAAAAATGGTCATGAGATTATAATCGCATTGTCTTTGAGTGCTGTAAAACAAAACAATGAATGGCATGCAGTTGGTATTATGCGTGATATTACAAATGAAAAAGAGAAAGAAAACCAACTTATAAATCAAACAGAAGCATTAAAACAATCACAAGAAACATTGAGTGAAAATGTACTTTATTCGAAAACTGATAGTAGAGGAATTATCACTGAAGCAAGTGATGTTTTCTGTAAACTTTCAGGATATAGTAAAGAGGAACTCATTGGAAGGTCTCACAATATTGTGAGACATCCTGATATACCAAAGTCACACTATAAAGAACTTTGGGCAACTTTGAAAAATAAACAAACATGGCATGGTGAATTTAAAAATCTTAGAAAAGATGGGGGATATTATTGGGTTGATGCAACAATATCTCCAGAATATGATAAAGATGGAAATTTTATAGGGTATCTCTCAATTAGACATGATATTACTGCAAAGAAAAGTTTTGAAGAACAACAAAATTTGATATTTGAACAAGCAAAGATGGCATCTATGGGTGAAATGATAGCCAATATTGCACACCAATGGCGACAACCTTTGAATTCTATTTCATTATGTGCAAGTGGTATAAAATTGGATAAAGAATTTGGTACATTAACGGATGAAAAAACCGATATTTTTATAAAAACTATTGTTGATAATACAGAATATTTATCAACTACGATCAATACATTTCGTGATTTTATCAGAGGTGATGGTAAAAAGGTGAAGATTAATATTTGCGATCTGGTGTCTAAGGGTGTTGCATTAGCTAAAGATTCCCTTGCAGATAATCAAATACAATTGATCAATAATATTGTCCCAAAAGAAAATGGAGAACCATTGTATGTAGAAGTTTCTGTGAATGAATTTAGTCAAGTGATCATCAATATATTATCAAATGCAAAAGATGTTATCTTGGAAAGAAATATTCAAAATGGCTCTATACAATTAAATTCTGCAAAAGAAGAAGATAAGGTCATCATAACTATTGAAGATAATGCTGGTGGTATACCAGAAAAAATACTTCCAAAAATATTTGAACCATATTTTACAACCAAACATCAATCTCAAGGTACTGGATTAGGATTACATATGAGTTATAGAATTATAAATGAATCAATTCATGGAAAAATTTACGCTAAAAATACAAATAATGGGGCAAAATTCTTTATAGAGATACCTCTTTAAAGTTTTGTACAATATAAGGATAAATCAGAATGATTTTATTTAATCATATTTGTAAATGTGAGGAACAATTAGAAGCTTTATTAGCAAAATCAGCATTGATTCTTACAACAATAGTAGATAATGAAGTTGTAATCTCTTTTTCATGTTTTGAATCTTCTACACAGAGATTGGTTATCAGATGTTGAAACATTCTCAACGTGAAATACTACAAGCATCTTTTATTTGATCCGAAGCTAATTGATTTATTTTTTGAGAATCTTGATTAATTCTTGAAGATTAAAGATACATTAGATGATTAGTGTGTAATTGTGAAAAATATAAGGAAATAATTATGAAATCTCTTACAGGTAAAGATTGGCATAATATAGAAAAAAAAGAGTTATTAAAAATATTTGATTCTGATGAGTTTGACGGCTTAGGAACACTTAGTATCAAACATAAAGAGGAGTATTTTGGCAAAAATCAACTTACTCAAAAAAGCCAAGATTCGTTATTAAAAAAATTCTTTCAGCAGTTTCACAATGCACTTATTTATATCTTATTAGGTGCTTCAATTGTTACATTTATCCTGGAAGAATATATTGATAGTGGCGTAATCTTTGCTGTGGTTATTATCAATGTAATCATTGGATTTATTCAAGAAATAAAAGCACAAAATGCTATTAATTCTTTAAAACAAATGATGGTGATACAAGCAGTTGTCATACGAGATGGAGAAAAACTTGTTATATCTTCTTTAGATATTGTACCTGGTGATATAGTACTTTTAGAATCTGGATCAAAAGTTCCTGCTGATCTAAGATTATTAGAAGTGAAAGATCTTAAAATTGATGAGTCAATGTTAACTGGAGAATCTCTACCTTCATGTAAAACAACTGATGATCTTGAAAAAGAGATTACTATCAATGATAGAGACAATATGGCTTATTCTGGTACGTACGTAACATATGGAAGAGCTAAAGGGTTAGTTGTAGCAACAGGAGATTATACGCAAATAGGAAAAATCTCGACATTAATTGATGATGCAAATATTTTAGAAACACCATTAACACAAAAAATATCTGCATTTAGTAAGGTGTTGTTATATGCGATTTTAGCCCTAGCTTTTATAACTTTTATTGTTGGAGTCTTGAGAGATAATAGTATGGTAGAGATGTTTATGGCATCTGTTGCTCTTGCAGTTGGTGCGATCCCAGAAGGGCTTCCTGCAGCGGTTACTATTACACTAGCTATTGGTGTAGGGATAATGGCAAAGAAAAATGCGATTATTAGAAAATTACCTGCAGTTGAAACTTTAGGAAGTGTAACGACAATATGTTCTGATAAAACAGGGACTTTAACCCAAAATAAAATGACAGTGACAGATATTTATACCCCTAGGGATGGTGCTTTTAAAGTTACTGGACAAGGGTATGTTCCAGATGGAGAATTCTTTCAAAATAGTGAGAAAATTGAAAAAATCCCAAATTCTCTAGAGCTTATTTTAGCTGGTGGGTATTTATGTAATGAATCATATCTTATCCAAAAAGAAAACGGTTATACGATAAAAGGTGATCCAACAGAAGGAGCGTTAATAGTAGCAGCCTTAAAGAGTAAACTTAATGAACGTGCTATGAATAAAGCTTATCCTAGATTGGATATTTTACCTTTTGAATCAGATAGACAATATATGGCAACACTCCATAAAATAAATGATGTAAATGAAAATCAAATCTTTTTAAAAGGTTCATTAGAAAAGGTTTTAAAGCTTTGTGATGGACAAGACAATGATAGTATTGAAAATATAGCACAGGAGTATGCTTCAAGAGGATTGAGGGTTTTAGCAGTTGCTCAAAAAACTGTAACTACGTCTACAATAGAAGATTCACTTTTACAAAATGAATTTGAATTTTTAGGCCTTATAGCTATGATGGATCCCCCACGTAGTGAAGCAATAGAAGCTGTAAAAGAGGTACATGAAGCAGGTATTAATGTCATTATGATAACTGGTGATCATCCACAAACTGCTTTTTCTATAGCCAAAATGATGGATATAGTTCCACAAGATGCATGTTATGAAGATGTTGTACTCAAAGGTACTGATCTTTATGGTCTTAGTGATACAGAACTTATTAAAAAGGTAAAAGATATTAAAGTATTTGCAAGGGTGGAACCTGAGCAAAAACTTCGAATTGTAGATGCACTCCAATCAAGAGGTGAAATCGTAGCAATGACTGGTGATGGAGTAAATGATGCACCTGCATTAAAACAAGCAAATATTGGGGTAGCAATGGGATTAGGTGGAACAGAAGTGGCAAAAGAGGCTTCAGATATGATACTTAGTGATGATAATTTCAGTTCCATTGCACATGCAGTTAAAGAGGGTAGAAATGTATTTGATAACTTAGTTAAATTTATCACATGGACACTGCCAACAAACTTAGGAGAGGGGTTAGTTATTTTATTTGCAATTATGTTGGGCATCTCTTTACCTATTTTACCAGTACAGATATTATGGATCAATATGTCTACAGCAATTTTACTTGGACTTATGCTTATATTTGAGCCAAAAGAGGAGGGGATCATGAATAGACCTCCACGGGATCCGGCCCAACCAATGCTTACTAGGCCAATAATTTATCAAATGCTAGTCGTAGGATTTTATATGTTAATTGCCTCTTTTGTATTGTTTGAGTACTACTTGTCAAATGGCTATAGTATTGAATATGCTAGAACCGTTGCAGTGAACGTTTTTGTATTTATAGAACTTTTTTATCTATTTAATTGTAAAGAACTTATAAAAAGTGTGTTTCAAACAAATATCTTTAATAATACGTATCTTTTAGGTGGTGTTGTTACAATGAGTTTTGTTCAAATTTTATTTACACATACTTCATTTATGAACAGTGTCTTTAAAACAGAATCTTTAGATATAGCTACATGGGCAATAATAGTGTCAACATCATTTTGTGTAATTTTTATAGTAGAGGCTATGCAAAAACTTATTGGAATTAAAAAGAGTGTATAAGTGGTGTAATTGGAGTTATTTGAATTGTTTTAAAATATCTTTTATATAGTAAAAGTTAGTGATGAGTGTAAAATTCTAATAGTATCATAAATATAACAGATAAAAAACTAGGTGCATTTTTTAATACTAAAATGTAAAAACTTCCACCTGACTTAAAAAGTTCTTATGAATTTTATAAGTTTGATACCAAAAGTATTAAAAATTTAAAATTTTTAGAGTATTATCCTTTCGAAACTGTTCCTCCTTGTCTAAACTACAAGGAGTAATCATGAAAAATAAAATTATAAATCAATATAAAAACAATAAAAAAGAATATGCAATCATAATGTTCATTGAAGCTGCAACTGTAGCTTCTACAATGACATTGATAAATATGTAAAAAGGATAAAGAATGGATGTCTGTGTCTCCAACCCAGATGATTCGAATTATTATAAGGTGTCTATAGCTATAGAGAATTATAGGCAAGGAGAAATAAGTTTCTAGATAATAAATAATAACCTATAAAGGTAAAGTGATAATAAATTCTGCGCCTTTATAATGTTCATTTTTCATATTCAAAGTTAGTATTTGTAGCTTTAATATTACATTCATCTCATCTACAATCATATTATATACCATTGAAAGTCTCCAAGTCCTGTCCCTTTTGACTGGTGTTTAGTAGTAAAATAACATAACTAAAAAGTAACATTATATTATTGTGATGGTTAAATGTGTACAATGAAAAAGTTTAGCTTTGAAGTACCTAAAAATAAGGCTTTGAATGGTGCGACCGACGAGATTTGAACTCGTACACCCGGAAGGCACTACCCCCTCAAGATAGCGTGTCTACCAATTCCACCACGGTCGCGTAGTATAAGTGATGGAATATTAGCAAATCATTGATTAAATAACATTGAAATTTTAGATGATAAGTAATATAATGCAACAAGAATAGAATAAAAAAGTATAAGATATGAAGAATTTATTATTTAAAAAAGACATTTTAATATCTTTGATTTTTTTTATAATTGCTCTAGTAGTATTTCTCATCGGTATTGCATAGCATGTACCAGCATCAATAATAGCCGCAGTGAACGGTATCTGGCTCCTGCTTTTTACACTTTAATAGAAAAATAACTATTTTAGTATATATAACAACCCATATGTACGGTTTAATATATTGTTAGGTTAATACCG
>JBNLDA010000062.1:0-11864 GCA_050304095.1 Arcobacteraceae bacterium
TAAAGTTTTCATAGATCGATTCTAATTCTTCATCTTCTTTACTTACATCAATTCCATCATGCTCTTTGATTGCATGTTCAAGTACAGCAACTCTTTTCATAAGATACATGATCATTTGTTTAGATACGTCAGGGAGATTATTGTGATCAAGTCTTTGTGTTTCTTCATCACATTTGTCATTTTTACGCATAATGATTCTAGCAGGAACCCCAACAGCAGTAGCACTACAAGGTACATCACTAACAACAACTGAATTAGCTCCTATTTTACAATACTCGCCAATTGTTATGTTTCCTAAGATCTTTGATCCACTTCCAAGAACTGAATTGTTTCTAATTGTTGGGTGCCGTTTTCCTGGATCAAGGCTTACCCCACCAAGAGTTACTCCTTGATAGATCAACACATCATCTTCAATAATAGCCGTTTCACCAATTACAACTCCAAAGCCATGGTCGATGAATACTCTTCTTCCAATGGTACAAGCTGGGTGAATATCAGAATTAGTCAAAAACTGTGATAAACCACTGATCATCCTAGCTAACAGTTTCCATCCTGATTTGTAAAGTCTATTTGCAATACGATAATTAACGATCGCCCAAACACCTGGATAATTAAACAATAGTTCAAATTTAGAGTGTAAAGCTGGGTCGTTTTTAAGTGGCGTATTGAAATCTTCTTTAATAAGTTCAAATAGAGATGGTTGAGACACGTTTATTCCTTTGTTGTTTTCAAATATCCATTATCATGAATATAGTTCTTTAATACTTCCCAAATATTTTTATTTGAAAGTTTTTGTTTTAATAGTGATTGAATCTCATTCACATCATAATCAATATCATCAAGTATATCTAAGATTTTTTGCGACTCGATTACATTAGTTAATTCTACTTCACCATTTTCATCAAATTCTACATTGATCTGAGTAGGTTGAGAAAAGAGGTTGTGTTTCATTCCAAGAATCTCTTGATACGCTCCAACTAAAAAGAATGCTAAAAAGTATTCTTCCTCTTTTAAGTTTACATCATGTAGATATAATGGTTTTGTTCTATTAAATGGAATCTCTCCATCACTATCACAAGTGATATCCCAAATTGTTGCACTTCGCATTGGCTTTGTATTTAGTCTTGTAATTGGCATCACTGGAAACTCCTGATCGATTCCCCAAAAGTCTGGAAGTGATTGGAACATAGAGAAGTTCAAAAGATATTTTTCTTGAATTCTTTCAGCAATATCTTTGAGGTCTGTATAATCATTAAAGTCGATTAAGTGTATCGCTTTTTTAATGATCAAGTGTGTTAAAATCTCTGCATTACTTCTATCTTGAAGATCAACATAACCAAGTTCAAATAGCCTTAATATCGAATCAAGATGATCAAGTGAATCATGCATAAACTCTAAAGCATTTTTTTTGTTTATCAAATTGTATAAGTCATATAGTTCTTTAATAATTTCCGGGTTTTCCTCTTTTAAAATTAAATCATCATATTCACTTTGAGATGAATATAGTTCAAGGACTGGAGCAACTAATACGGTACTTGGTGCAGAGATAAATCGTCCTGATTCAGTGAAAATATTTGGTTCTTCTACCCCTTTGTTTTTTGCAATACTTTGCATTGTAAAAACTACATCACTGGCAAATTCTTGAATTGAATAACTCATTGATCTTTCAAATTGAGAGTACTCTATAGATAACCCTCCACCAATATTGATATTGGCTAGATTCTCTGCTCCCATTTGTTTAAGTTCTGCATAAATATTTCCAGCTTCTTTCAATGCTTTTTTCAATGGTTGAATAGTTTGCATAGCTGAACCAATGTGAAAGTGAATCATACTTAAGTTGTTTAATAAGCCATTTTCTTGAAGTTTTCTTTGGGCTTTAATGATCTCTGTTGAGCTTAATCCAAATTTTGAATTGATTCCTCCACTTTTTGCCCAAACTCCAGTACCTACATTGTTTAATCGCACTCGAAGTCCAATGTTAGGGCATTTGAGCTCATGATCATTTTCATTATATACTTCTAAAATACTTTCAAGTTCGTTCATCCCTTCAATAATAACAGTAATATCATATCCCATTTGAGCAGCAATAAAGCATAGGGTAATCATCTCTTTATCTTTAAATCCATTTACTGTGATAGGAGCATGGTCATTTGTGTAGGCCATAGCTAGGATAAGTTCTGTTTTACTTCCTGCTTCAAGTCCATAATCTAAATGTTTTGCATTTTCAATTAATGGTAAAATAAAGTTTGGAAGTTGATTAACTTTTAATGGAAATACCGCTTTGAACTTACCTTGATATTTATTTGCTTCAATTGCTTTATTAAAGGTATCAAACATCTTTTGAATTTGTTTATGTGTAATATGCTCAAATCGAAGTAATAAAGGACCTCTATTACCTTGATTTCTTATATCTTTCACTAAATCTACAATCGCTGGTTGTGAGCCATGATTAATTTTTACAACATCGTGATCAATAAAGAAGTTATTATCACCCCATAAATCAATACCATATCTATTCATTTGTTATAAGTCCTTAAGCTCAATCGTCTTTTCTTCTTGTGTTACAAGATTTTTTGTCCAAACTGTGTTGTTTTGCAACTCATTTTCACCAATTAATATTACACTAGTTGCACCAAGTTTTGCTGCATTGTTTAGATGTTTTGTAAAACCTCTTGATTTGTATTCACATATGGTTTTGATATTTTGTCGTTTTTGATGAGCAATAGAAAATGCTTGGTCAATTGCTTCATCACACATCGCTCCAATATAAAGGATATCTTCTTGTTCTTGATTCATTTGGATCAATTCCATTAATCTTTCAATACCAATTGCAAAACCTATTCCTTTAGTAGCTCGACCTCCTAGAAATTCAACAAGTCTATCATATCTACCACCACCAGCAATGGCACTTTGTGCACCAATTTCATTACTTACAAATTCAAATGCTGCACCACTATAATAGTCTAATCCTCTTACAAGATTGCTATCAATGGTAAATGCAATGTTATTAGATGTCAAGATTGCTTGAAGTTTTTCAAAATCCTCGTTACAAGATTCACAGAGATTTTGCGTGATCTTTGGTGCATTTGTTAATTGATCTTGGCAATGTTCATTTTTACAATCTAATACTCGAATTGGATTTGTAGTGATTCTTCTATTGCAATCTTCGCAAAGATCAAGAGTTTGCAAGTGATCAACTAACTTTTCTTTGTATTGAGGCATACAGTTTTGATCCCCAAGTGAATTGAGTAACAAAGTGTACTTGATGCCAAAGAAATCAAGAATATCACTAATCATCATAATAATCGTAGCATCTTCATAAATCGAATCAACACCAAAAGACTCACACCCAAATTGATGAAATTGTCTCAATCTTCCTTTTTGTGGTCTTTCATAACGAAACATTGGACCATAATAAAAATATCTATATGTTCCACCAGCTCTATCAAATTTGTTTTGCACAAAGCTTCTTACAACGCCTGCAGTTCCTTCAGGTCTTAAGCATACATCATTATCACCTTTATCGATGAATTGATACATCTCTTTATTGACAATATCACTACTTTCTCCAACACTTCTTTTAAAAAGTGCTGTTTCTTCTAAAATAGGTGTTTCAATATAGCTAAATCCATAGTTTTGTGCTATCCTTGAACAATGTTTGATGAAATAAGTATAAAGTTCACTTTCTTCATTTAAAATATCTTTCATCCCTCTTAGGCTTTGTATCATAATATAAAATCCTCTATTTGTAATGCAATATCTTCAATTGATTGTGATGCATCAATGATACATGCATTTATATTTAATGTGTGTATTGTTTCTTTCATTCTGTCTTGAATTTCCATCAAGTAATCAATTCCTCTTGCCTCGATTCCATCGTGTACCTTTTGTGAAAGACGAAATGTAAGCTCTTCTCGCGAAAGCTCAAGCATAATCACCTTGTCTGGTAAATTTTGATCAAGAGCGATCAAATTGAGATCAATCACTTTATCCATAGGTAATTGTTTTGCATAGGCTATTCCTGAGACCAATCCACGATCTGAGATCACTAGTTTATCACTATTTGATGCAACAACTTCTAGATAATGTTCAGCTCGATCAGCTAGAAATAAAAACATCTCAGCTATTGGACTTTGTGCTTCACCACTTAAAGCCATTGTTCTTAGTTTCATCCCAAGTTTTGTTGCACCTGGTTCTTTTGTAAACACGGCACTTGGAAACTTTTCTTTCAAAATCTCTAATTGGGTCGATTTACCAGCGGTATCAATTCCTTCTAATACGACATACATTTTAAATTACTCCATTTATGATTGACATTCTTTTAAGTCCTCTAAAATGGTTGAAGGTACTAAATGACTTACACAACCTCTAAATTTCAATACTTCACGTACTACTGAAGAACTTACAAAAGCATTATTAAGCTTTGGCATAAAATACATGGTGTCTACCTCTTTATTGAGTGATGAATTTGCATATCCCATTTGTAACTCAAATTCAAAGTCACTAACGGCTCTTAGACCCCTAATTACTGTATAAATGTCTTCTTTTTGAGCAAAATCAACCAATAATGTATCAAATGGCTTAACTGTTACATTCATACCTTGAGTAGCTTTTTGGACTAATGCCACTCTTTTTTCTAAGCTGAACATTGGATTTTTATTTGATGACACTGCAACAGCAACCACTACTTCATCAAATACTTTCAATGCACGACTTATAATATCCATATGACCTTTTGTTATTGGATCAAATGTTCCACTGTATATTGCTTTCTTAGGCATTATTTCCATCCCATCTTTTGTATAAATCATGAGGGATATTTAAAAGATCATAGAGTTTTCCGACTAAGAACTTTTCCATACTTTCTAGTGAATTTTGTTCTGAATAGTAGGCTATTACAGGTGGAGCAATGATAATTCCCAATGATGAGAGTTTATGCATATTTTCCAAATGGATTGTAGAAAACGGCATCTCTCTAGGGCAAAGGATCAGTTTTTTATGCTCTTTGATCATCACTGAAGCTGCACGCGTAATAAGCGTATCTGCTATTCCAACACTCACTTTTGCCAATGTATTCATACTACAAGGCAAAATGATCATTGCATCTGCTTGGAAAGATCCAGAAGCGATTGCTGCACCTATATTGTTGTTGTCATATACAGTTATACAACTTTTTGAAGTTTTGAATGATTGTGATGTTTCTAATTTATAGGCTGTTTGAGCATTATTTGATACTACCAAATGTGTATCAATACCATCAGGTAGATTCTCAATAAAACAATCAGCCAAAGTCCCACCACTTGCACCAGTAACGCCAACGATCAGTTTCACTTTTATCCTTCTTAATTTTATTGAATTCTATCGAAAATCAACTTGTTTTTCAAATCGATAAAAATCGAGATTGAAAAAGGAAAAAGAGGAATATTATTTTTACAAAAAAAGATTTTAAAGTTGTTAAAATTTAAGCTTTATTTTATATTTTAAATGCTAACATTTTGTATAATTATTAAAAGTATAAATTAATTTTTTGTTTAAGTTTATATTTTTAATTATATATTTTGTTAAGGATAAAAAATGGCAAAGACAATCGCATTTATCAGAATCAATAATAATAATTCTGACTATACGCTAGAACAAGCAGCAGGATTAAAAGAGTACGCTTCAAAGAATCAATTAGAGATTGATGAGCATATTAGTATTGAAGTTAACGTTCCAAAAGAGGAGCAAAATATTAAATATTTGCTTGAGGATTGTAAAAAAGGTTGTACAATTTTAGCATATGATCTAAATGTATTTGGTCGAACGATTGATGCCATTTTGGATATTTTGAGACATCTACTTGCAAATGATGTAAGAGTGAAAGTAATCAAGCAAAATCTTGATCTTTTATCAAAAGATGATATGTTGACAAAAATGATCTTAGCAATGATGGATATGACAATGTCATTAGAAAAAGATTTAATGAGCTTAAGAACTAAAGAAGCTTTAACAGCTAAAAAGATGGATGGTATTTCACTTGGGAAACCAAAAGGAACTATTCAAAAATCTAAATTCGATAAACAAAGAGATAAGATCGAAGAGTTACTTTCTGTTGGATTGTCTGTAAGAAAGATTGCAAAAGTATTAGGATATAGCAATCATATTGGTTTGAACAATTATGTGCGAAAACGAAATATACGAAAACAAGTGAATGAATCATTAATGGATATAGCTTCTTAAGGAGTAGGGTATGGAATATTTGGTTGTTGGTATAGTAATTCTAACTGGTACTATGGTGTATCTATATACAGAAGATAAAAAAATCCATGAGGGAAAGATTCCTTTTAAATAGAACTTTTTATTGTGTCATTTTTTGAAGAACGGATATAGCACTATCTCCGTTCTTGTCCTTATGGTTGATATCTGCACCATGATTGATCAATATTTGGACAATACTACTTTTTTTCATTGATGTAGCCAATACTAATGGAGATTGGCCATATTCGTTATAAGAATATACATCAGCTCCTAATTTAAGAACTTTTAACATTTTTCTTGCATCTGTTCGTTTAATGGCATCAAATAGTTCTTTTTTTAATTCTTTTTTTGTCATAGGCATTTTTGATTGTTTGACAACTTTTAACATAGGTGTTTTATCAATCATATCAGCTTTAGCAATTGTGGAATGTTTTGCAACTATAGTTTTTGTATTATCTTCTTTTTTTATTTGAGTTTTATCAATGATAGTTGATTGAGCTATAATTGAATGTTTTGCTACCATTATTTTAGTTTCTTTATTGTTTTCTGAAATAAATGCTATATCAATATTATTGGCACTTATATGATTATTATGGCTTTCGATCATGATTTTTGTTAGGGATTCTTCTTCGATAAGATCAATCAAATTTGATTTTACATCAATTATGTTTGAGGCAACAAGTGATCGATGTGATTGAGGAGTGATATGTTCTATTTTTTCTTCAATCTTTTTTGATATGTTTTTAAGTTCATTATTAATTACAACTTCTTTTATAGGAGCTTTAATGCTAGCAGTAACAACTTTTTGAGGTTTTGGTAACTTTAACTCATTATTTGCAAGTTTTTGCAATGGTGTTGCTTTATTTTTAGGCATATTGGTTGCATAGAGGAAGTCATTATGTGTGAGATAGTTGGTTAATGAATCAAATTCCCAACCTTTTGCTCGAAGCTTTTGTATCAATGCTTTGAGGTTTTCTTTTCCATTGTACCTATCTTTGAACATTTGATCATGCATAAGAAGGATAAACTTCTCTTTTTTTACCGTTTTATTAGTTCTGTAAAGTCGTTCAATAATACTGATTAATTGATCTACTGTACGAGCAGGTTGTTTTTTTCTATAATCAAATTCCCATTCATAATCCCAACCATAAAGATAAAATCCAGAATTCCATACCGCATCATACTGAGTTACTTCTATCTCAGATTGTTTTTTGGAAATAAAAATATCATTTTTTTCAATGCTAGGTAATCTAAATACATTTCGTCCTGCAAGTCTTGTGTAAGGGATGTTGTTTGTTAATCCATCTTGTGTAAGAATTTCATGTGTTTTGCTGATATCTGATACAACTATAGAAGGATCTTGCGAATAGAAGCTTCTATATTTTCCTTTTGCATGTGAATGTGTATGATTTCCAATAAGGACATAAGGATTGTTTTTTGCAAGTTCATAGTTTTTTTGATTTTTTTGACTTCCTAAAATATGCTTTCCAATAAAAAACATTGCTGCAGGTACTTGCTCTTCTGAAATTACTTCTAATATGTTTTCTGTACCATATACCGGTCCATCATCAAAAGTCAAGTACATTGTTTTTGCATGGGCAAAACTAACAATAAGCAAAAATGTTAATATTTTTAAAATAGGTTATCCTTAAGGTTTGTTGTAGAAATTAAATTTAAAACCGCTATCTTTAGAATATTTTTCTAAATTATATTCTTTCCAAACTTCTACACAAATTGGATTCTTTTGTTCATACCCTGGTTTTGCAAAAGCATGTGCTCTACCAAAATTTGGGAAAACCCCCATTCCTCCAGCGTACATTGCTGCAAGATGACATTGGGCATCAATATTTCCTTGTTTTGAAGCTTTTTCAAACCAAGAAACGGCTTTTTTATAATCAACGTCAGTTCCAAATCCAACAGAATAAAAAAATCCCAATCGATTTTGTGCTAATGCATATCCTTTATTTGCCAATGTTTCTATCATGGAAAATGCTTTTTTAGGATCATAATATTCAGTTCTTTTATTACTATAAAGTTTTGTTAGATTGTATTCAGCTAGTTCATAACCAAGTTTTGCTGATTCTTCAAAGAAATAATGTGCCTTTGCATAGCTTTTTTTTACCGCTCTTCCTAAATAATAATAGGTACCAATTTTATATAGTGCTTTAGGATCTTTTTGCTTTGCGGCTTCTTGAAATAATCTAAAAGCTTCTTTATAAGATTTTGTTTTTTCTTCAACGAGACCAATTTCGTATGCATTATTGGCAAATGTTGTGGTGAACAATAATATTATGATTAAAAATATTCGTATCATTTTTTGCATATTCCATTCAATATTTATGTGATTTTATCATAATTTAGATAAAATTCGATTACATGAAAAAAATAACAAAAGGAAGATAGAGCTATGGCGCAAACACAAGAAGAATTTAAACAATTAGTAGCAGATATTCAAGCTCAAAGCTGGTATAGACAACCAATAGGATTTGGTATTGCAAGAGTTGATAGAGGGCAATTAAACAGTGATAAGATTTTACAAGCAACATATCCTGTTGTAAACTGGAATGAAAATTTTGGGAGTGCGGCAATATTTATCAATGCATTGAAACATGCTGGAATTGACGTTGATACTGGTAGTAGTGAATTTGTATGTGAAGTGAGTGATGTCTTTTTAGAAAGCTGTATTGAATCATTTAGACCATATTTAGATGAAGCAGTAGGAACAGCTCATCAAAATGTACAAGTGATCAAAACATTAGCAAGTTTACCAATTGATTTAGGGTTGACTGGTTCAGATTTTAAAGTAGTATTTCTTTTTGAAGATGCTGCACCTCAAAGTGTAGAAGCAGTATATTTAAAATTATATGCTCTTTCAACTGGAAAAGCAGAACTAAGAAGAGTTAATCTAGATGGTGCATTTGGTAAACTTTCAAATTGTGCTTGGTCTGGGAATACTCCACTTGAACTTGATTGGTTAAGAGAAAATGAGATCAGCTTAAAGATCAGTGGTAAATATCCAAAAATCGATATGGTAGATAAATTCCCTAGATTCTTATCTCATATTATCCCTGCAGATAATACTAGAATCTTAGATACAAGTAAAGTAAGAATGGGTGCACAACTTGCAGCTGGTACAACTGTAATGCCAGGAGCATCATATATTAATTTTAATGCTGGAACATTAGGTCCAGTTATGGTTGAGGGTAGAATCTCTTCTAGTGCTATTGTTGGAAGTGGATCAGATGTTGGAGGAGGGGCTTCAATCCTAGGAGTACTTTCTGGAACAGATGGTAACCCAATCTCAATTGGTGAAAATACACTGCTTGGAGCAAACTCTACAACTGGTATTCCATTAGGTGATGGATGTATCGTTGATGGTGGATTAGCAATTTTCGCTGGAACAAAAGTAGCCATTAGTGATGATCAAATTGCGAAGATCAAAGAGGTAAATCCAAATGTAAATCTTTCTACACTCATGAAAGCAGCAGACTTAGCTGGATTAAATGGTATCCACTTTAGACAAAATTCTCAAACTGGTCAAATGATAGTAATGAGAAGTACAAGAGAAGTAAAACTTAACGCAGACTTACACTAAAAATTAAAGGATCGAGTGATCCTTTAGTTTTAAACACAAAAATTTATTATTTTTATTAAAATGTAACAAAATTGTGCTATAATTTACTCATTAAAGTTCCATAAAACTTAGTAAAAGAAGCTAGCATGAAAAAAATATTATTTCCAATATTATTAATTACATTGTTGTTCACGGGATGTGAAGATAAAGAAAAAAACAATGTGGTTCAAGAGACTCAAAAAACATCAGTTTTACCTTATCAAGGTCAAAGTATTACTGTAATCGTTCCAAAATTACATGCAGGTCTTATTCGTGGTCCAGTCATGGACGAGGCAAAAGTTTTTGAAGAAAAAACAGGTGCTAAGATCAGAGTTGTAACTCCTAGTTGGAATGAAACAATTGAAAAAACACAACAATCATTGGTTGATCCAGATTTAAATTATGATATCTTTGTTGTGATTGCTATGTGGAATGGAATGCTTTTAGCACAAGACCATATAGAACCTGTTCCACAATGGGTCAAAGACAAAATTAATTGGGATGATGTTTTACCTATTTATAAAAATTCTGTACTCTCATATAACAACATAGCTTATGGTATGCCTTATGACGGTGATTGTATCAATTTATACTATAGAAAAGATATATTTGAAAACCAAGCAATTCAAGAAAAATTCAAACAGCAATTCAATAAAGAACTCACTGTTCCTACAACATGGGATGAATATAAAATTGTTGCAAAGTTTTTTACTGGTTGGGATTGGAACAATGATGGAAAAGTCAATTATGGAAATGCATTATTAAGAAAAACTGGTGATATAGCAATGCTAGAATTTTTTGCAACGGCTGCAGCATATGCAAAACATCCAGATGATTTAGCATACTTTTTCGATCCAGAAACATTAAAACCAAGAATTAATAATGAAGCATTTGTTAAAGCACTTGAAGACTATATTGAATTGATTGATTATGCTCCAGATGGTGTTATTAATTATGCAGGTCATGATGTGAGAAATTCATTTGTAACGGGTCAAGTTGCAATGGCAATAGATTGGGCTGATTTGGGAATATATGCAGCAGAAAATGAGATTTCAAAACTTAATTCTGATCAAGTAGGTTATGCTCAGATTCCTGGATCAAATAAAGTATTTAATAGCAAAACAAATGTTTGGGAAGATAGATTGAATATGGTATCTTCAATTAGTGGAAACTGGAGTTTCTTTGTCAATAAAGAAAGTAAGAATAAACAATTGGCTTTTGAATTTGCAGCTCATATGACATCAAAAGATATAACAAAAAAATATGTGGCTATTAGTGGAAATGCAGTTAATCCATCACGATATTCTCATTTTGATGATCCAAAATCTTGGGAGCAAAGTGGATTTACCTATGATTCTGCTAAAAGATATCTTGATGCTATAACACAATCTCTAACAAATAAAAATGTTGTATATGATATTACAATTCCTGGAGCTGGTGAATATTATCAAGCTTTGGATGAAGCTGTTTATTTAGCTCTAAAAGGGTCATTAAGTATTCAAGAAGCATTGGATCAAGCTGCAACACAATGGGAAGCTATCACTGATAAGCTTGGTAGAGATAAACAAATTCAGTATTATAAAGCATCACTTAATAAATGAAAAATGTAAAAATTAGTTTAGTTGCTTTGTATGGTATTCTTACCATACTTTTTCTCACTATATCAACTACACTAATTATTTTCTTTTTCGTTGTAAAAATTGAAACATATAATCAACATCTTAATGCATTTGAAAGATTATATGAAAGCATTTCAAAATTTCAATATAACACTGAAAAACTCTTAACCACGACAAACTTATACCAACATAAACAAGATTGGAATGAAAGTTATAATCTATTAACTTCAAATATTACATTGCTCGATAATTTGAATATAGAACATAATCATAATGAAATGAAAGAGTATGAAAAAGTAATCTTTAAAGAATTAAATAAAATCAATCTTTTGCTAGATAATCAATTGTTTAGTCAAAAAAATATAATGGATAAATCTATATTAAGAAGATTAGGG
>JBNLDA010000063.1:0-11846 GCA_050304095.1 Arcobacteraceae bacterium
CACCAGAAAATTTTGCTTTGCTAGCGTTTATAATTACAACATAATCACCACAATCTACATGTGGAGTGTATGAAGGTTTGTGTTTCCCTCTTAAAATTGATGCAACTTCTGTAATAACTCTACCGAAAATTTTTCCTTCAGCGTCTACTACAATCCAGTCTCTTTTGACATCAGTTGCTTTTACCATTTGAGTAAATTTCATCTGTATTTCTCCGAATTAATAATTGAAATGGGATATTAGTAGAATTATTCTTAATTATTGCTGAATTTAAGAAAACTTTAATTAACTTTTTCTGAATTTAAGATTTTTGTAAGTATTTTTATCTTCAAGTCCACTATCTTATCCAATTAAGGTTAACAAAAAATTAACACTAACAAGATAATATCTTTCTGACGATTTTAGAGAAGGAAAGTTATGACGAAAAAAAATATTCTTTTATCATTGTGTGCTTGTACAGTTTTAGGCGCACAAGAAACGACATTAGAAATGATTATTGTAGAGGGTGCAAATGAGATGCAACCAACACAAAAAGATCTGGGTATCTATGAAGTAAAAACAACTAAACAAATGGATTTGGCTGAAATTTTATCAAATAAAATGCCTAGTATCAATCATATTAGAAGTTCTGGTGTTGGAAGTGATATTAGTATTCGAGGTTTTGAAAGAGATAATATCAATGTAACAATTGACGGAGCTAAAGTATGTGGTGCTTGTCCAAATAGAATGGATCCACCTGCAATGCACGTATCAAGTGAACAAATAGCAAAAGTAGAAGTTCAAGAAGGTCCTTTTGATGTTTCTAACTTTGGAGCAATGGGTGGTAGTATCAATGTAGTTACACAAGATCCACAACAAGGTTTTCATGGTTCTATTGAGGCTAAAGCTGGTAGTTATGGATACAATAAATTTAGTGTTGTAGGAACTGGTGGTAATGAAACTATTCAAGTTTTAGTAGGTGTATCTAAAGAAGAATCGGGACAATACGAAGATGGTAATGGTGATTCTATGGTGAAGCAGGTTGAAAACATTGCTGCATCTGCTAAGAATACTTATTTAGATGACTATGATGATGCTGATGCCTTTGAAAGAACTTCATTCTGGTCAAAAGTGAATGTTAATTTAACCGATAATCAACAATTAAAATTCTCTATTTATAAAGATGATGCTGATGATGTTTTATATCCAGTATTTGGTATGGATGCACAAATTGATAAAACTACAATGTATAGCATTGAGTATCTAGCAAAGAATCTAGGATGGTATTCAAATGAATTGAGTATTAAATATTACGATTCTGAAGTACAACATGAAATGGGAACAGAATTTAGAGTCGAATCTTTAACTTCTTGGAGAACACATGCAGTAGATGCAGAAATTAAAGGTCTTAAGCTTCAAAATAAAACTGACCACTACACTTATGGAATTGATGCAAGCAAAAGAACATGGGATGGAGAATGTGAAAGTGAACCAAATGGGGCATTGCTACAAGTGAGAATTCCAGATGTAGAAACAAAAAATATTGCATTTTTTGGAAAAACTGACCATAAATTTGGAAATTTAAGAGTAAATACTGGAATTAGAATTGATAGAACAGATGTAGATGCAAATGAATCAGTAATTGATAATGCTGGTGGAGCTAATCCTATTATTAACGCATACTATGACAATGAAGATACTCATAAAGATTATAATGATTGGAGTGCAAATGCAACATTTACCTATGATCTAGGAAATGATTCAAGTGTATTTGCAAGTTTAGGTCAAGCTACAAGAGTTCCTGATGCAAAAGAACTTTATTTTATTGCTTACGGACCAGCTCCTGTTGTTCCTGCATGGAAAATTCAAGGGAATCCTGATTTAGAACCAACTAAAAATAGAGAAATCGATCTTGGGTTTAAAACACAAATTGGTGAAACTGCACTTAAAACAAAAGCATTTTATAGTGATTTAAAAGATTATATTTATGCTTATAAAATAGGACCAACATTGACATTTGATAATATTGATGCAAAAATCTATGGTGCTGAAGTTTCTATGTCACATGCTTTACTTGAGGATCTATTTTTAGATGCAAGTGTAGCTTACCAAAGAGGGAAAAAAGACCATGCCATCACTGGTCAAAGTGATACAGATTTAGCTGGTATTCCACCATTAAAAGGAAGAATAGCTCTTGAATTAGATCGTGGACAATTCTATGCAATTGCAGAATATTTATTTGCAGATGATCAAAACTATGATGAAGACAATGGAGAACAAGAGATTTCTGGATATGGTGTATTAAACCTTAAAGGTGGATATACATTCAATAAATCGTGGGAAATGAATATGGGAGTTAACAATGTATTTGACAAAGTATATGTAGTCAATAATTCATATGTTGGTAGAGGTTTAATTACAGCAACTGGAGATGATCCAATGGTGATGAATGAACCAGGAAGAAATTTTTATATTAATTTAAAATATAGTTTTTAATATCTAAATAAAGGGGAGAGATGGATATTGCACTGTTAAACAATCTAGTTGACTATGGAGTGATTGGATTATTAGGTTTTATGAGTTTTTTAACATTTTGGTTTTGGATTGAACGACTTTGGTTTTATAAAAGTATTGAAATTACAAACTATAAAACGAAAGAAGAATTAGAAATAGTTCTTACTAATAATGTTGGAATCATTGCAACATCAGGATCTAACGCTCCGTATATTGGATTACTTGGAACGGTATTTGGTATCATATTAACTTTCTATGCTATGGGTACGAGTGGAAATCTTGATGTAAAGATTATTATGACTTCTCTTGCCCTTGCACTTAAAGCAACTGCTATGGGTCTAGTAGTTGCAATACCTGCTATTGTATTTAATAACCATTTAGTAAGAAAGATCGAAGTCATCCTTGCTAGATGGGAAATAGCGCATAAAGGTTAAACGTGAAAGTACAACGATTTGATCAAATCAATGTCGTACCCTTCATAGATATTATGTTGGTATTGCTTGTTATTGTGCTCACAACAGCAACATTTGTTGCTAAGGGGATCATACCAGTAGATTTACCTGACTCAAAGAGTGCTACAAAACTTGAAGATATTCCAAAAACAATTACTATTACAGTCAAAGATGATGGGGGAATTTTATTTGATGAAAATATTATAGAATTTTCTCAATTAGAAGAAAAACTTTTAGTATTGAAGAAGAATTCTAATATCCAAATCAATTGTGATAAAAATGCTAAGTTTGATCAATTTATGCAAATATTAGACACTCTTAAAACCAATCAGTTTACCAATATAGGTATTATCACAAAGAAAGAAAAGTAAGGATAATTATATGGTAGTCAAAAGATATGTAGGATCATTTGTTTTTTCAAGCGTAACATATGCAGGAATATTTGTTTTATTCTTGTTTTTATTCAATACCAACGCAATTGTGGCTGAAAAAAGTCAAAAAGCAATTGAAACAATTAAAATTGCGCTTATTGAACCGATGCCTCCAATTGAGAAAAAAATTGTTCCACCGCCACCACTTCCTGAACCAATTGTAAAACAAGAACCTAAAAAGATTATCAAAAAAGCTCCAATCAAAAAAATAGTCAAAAAAAAGATAGAGCCAAAACCAATTGAAAAAGTTGTGAAAAAAGTGGAACCACAACCAATTGTTGAACCAATTGTAAAACAAGAGGTTGTAGTTCCAACTAAACCAATTGCTCCGGTGGTGCCAAAAGTTGATATCAATCAGATCAAAAATAGCTTTTTAACAAAGCTTAGAAAAACCATTAATAGTAACAAGTTTTATCCAAAAGCAGCTCAGCGAAGAGGTATTGAAGGAAATGTTAAAGTAACATTTAGAATTTTAAATAATGGTTGTGTAGAAGCAATTCAAATAGTATCTGGGAAAAGTGTATTCAGTAAAGCTGTTACAGAAGCTATCCAAAAAAGCTTTCCTCTTAAAGTACCTAAAGAGCTGAGTGACTTTCCAATGGTTGTGAATTTGCAGTTGAACTTTTCGTTATCTTAACGAAATTCTTCTCGCAAACTTTCACCCATTCCCCAAAAAAGTTCACGTAAGAGTTTTTTATTAGAGATATGTTGATTCATCTCTTCAAATGAATCAAAAAATCTCTCAATATAGTTGAATATTTCTGCGTATAAATACCCTTTATTATCTTGGAACTCTTGATTTCTAAGAGCTTGTTCTATGATTTTATCATCAAAAATTTCAGTTTTTCGTAATATTCCAAGATCAAATTCTGCTGCATGAGCGACATACTCTGCATCACCTTGAAAATTCTTACAAAGATTATCATAACATCCTAGTTTGGCTACAAAACGTTTATCATTGAATAGATCTTGATCTACAAGTTTCAAAATACGACTTTTAAGTTCATCTTCATACAATAAGTTCATCATATCAAGAATAAAGTATTTATTTCGTTTAAGATTCACTGCATATTGTAAATTTTCTATATTTCTAGTCGTAGCCATAAGTGATATTTCATGATCAATTTGGAATTTTTCACTCATATAATGTAGAATTGGTAGATTGTGTTTCGCTTCCACATTGCTACGCTCATATTCTGCAGCCAGTTTAGCCAATTCTATACTGCTTTTAAGTCGAGGGCTTAGATAAATATAGGTACGATTGTATTTTTTAATCGCAATACGTGCAAATTCTATATCATCCAATACCTCTTTTGAAGTATTTTTCAATAATTCATCACCCATATAATTTTGATTGATTTGGTAATTCCACATTTGTCGTTTAGCTTCATTGGTACTATCAATATTATCTGGACTAATACCTAATAATTGAATCATCAAATACTTATTATTATATGATTCTGGTGGAATTGCTGCTAGTAAGAGTTTTTGCTCTTTCCAGTAGGAAACTCTATTAAATATTGCATTTATTGTATCTTTAATCATTTATTACCAAAATTATTATATAACTATATTGTAGTGAAGATATTCTAAATTTTGAATTTAATGCTTATACAAATCGTATCGTTTTTTTAATTCTTCTAAGAAATATGGAGTTTTCTTCCCTCCAATGATTTCTGGACCAATTTTATTTCCATCACTATCCAAAAAATACATAGTAGGTGTTCCAAAAACTTTTAAGTCTAGTGGATAAGGTTTATTTGCAACATTATGCTTATAGCTAACAAAATGAGAGTCAAGATAATCAAATACTTCACCATCATCTAAAACATTGTTTTTCATGTATCTACAGACTCCACATTTGTCCATCTCAAAGAAGACGAATATTGGCTTATCGTCTTCTTTAGCTATTTGTTTTGCCTCTTCAAAATCTTCTATCCATTCTGTCATATTTGCAAATGAAAAAGTTGCAAATAATGAAAGGATTAAAAATATTTTTTTCAT
This sequence comes from Arcobacteraceae bacterium, assembly GCA_050304095.1. Classification (GTDB taxonomy): domain Bacteria; phylum Campylobacterota; class Campylobacteria; order Campylobacterales; family Arcobacteraceae; genus JAYEFX01. The sequence continues at coordinate 5,379 of JBNLDA010000063.1, forward strand.
CATTTATAAAACTTTTTCAAATGTACTAAAAATTGTTCAGGATCTTTATAGCCTACTAATTTTGCTTGGTCCAATTCATTTCCATTTTTATCCCAAAAAATGATTCCAGGAGGTCCAAATAAACCAAACTTTTTCAATAATGCTTTATCGTCATCACTATTTTTAGTTGTATCTACTTGAATCAATAGAAATGAATCTAATTTTGCAATCACTGCTTCATCTTTAAATGTTGATTCTTCCATCTCTTTACAAGATACACACCAATCAGCATAAAAATCTAACATAATCGGTTTAGTTGTATTTGCTACAATTTTTTCAAGCTCTGTTACTGTTTTTACTCTTTGGAATTCTATCCCATGAGATACATTGCTTTTCCCTACATATTCAAGTGGATTGAGTGGATTTTTTCCTCCACTTCCTGCACCCATTGCTAACATGAATCCATAGATAAAAAATATAACCGCAAATACTTTCCCTACTTTTGATTTTTTTGTAAGCAGATAAAAAGCTGATCCCATAAACAATAGTGACCATAAGATCATAGTAGCCATAGCTGGAATAATTCGTTCAATCATCCAAATTGCAACCCCAAGCATTACAACACCGAATATTTTTGTAATTGTTTCCATCCAGCCACCTGGTTTAGGCATGAATTTACCAGCTCCTGCGCCCACTAGAAGAAGTGGCATACCCATACCTAAACTCATTACAAATAATGCCGCACCACCTAGAAGTGCATCACCAGTTTGACCAATGTATACTAAGGCTCCAGCAAGTGGTGGAGCTACGCAAGGACCAACAATAAGTGCAGAAAGAAATCCCATAATGGCAACTCCAGCATACCCTTGCTTTTTCTCCCCTTTTTGACTTGCTTGATTGATTTTATTTTGCCAAGATTGTGGCAATTCTAATTTAAAATATCCAAACATAGAAAAAGCTAATGCAACAAAAATTGCTGCAAATGCAACCAATACAAATGGATTTTGTAATGCAGCTTGAAGATTTGCTCCAAATACTCCAGCCAATACTCCCGCAATCGTATAAGCCATACTCATTGCCAATACATAAACGATTGATAGTGTAATCCCTTTAGATGCGGTCATTTTTTTACCATCAGAACTATGCGAAACTATGATACTTGATAAAATTGGGATCATTGGGAATACACAAGGTGTTAATGCTAAGAGTAATCCAAAACCAAAGAATGTAGCTAAAACTAAAAGAATGTTTCCATCTTTGAGTGTTTGGGCGATCGTATCAGTTTCATTTTGTGTTTCTGGTTGCACTTGTGCTTGTGTTGTTTTTTCTTCTACGACAGGAACTACACTTGCTTCAGATTTGTAACTCTCACTCATAGGTTGATAACAAAGCCCAGCTTCTGAACATCCTTGAAAAGAGACTACTAATTCATACGGTTTATCTCCAACTGTTTGTTTGATAAGTTCTTTAGAAATGGCAATACTAATTGGATTGAAATGTACCATAAACTCATGATGATCTATTGGTTCTTTGATCCCTAGTTTTTCAGTGATATCAATAGTTGTATCAGATTTTAATTCAAATTTTAACTGTTCATCATAGATATAAATATCTTTACCAAGAACAAGATCAAAAACTACATTCTCACCATTATTTGTAAATGAAGCTTTAAAGGCATCTTTGGGTTCTAAAAAGCCATGATTATTTGATGATGGGAGTTCTTCAGTTTGTACCGTTTCAGATTTAATTTCACCCTTGAAAGTTTCACTCATAGGTTGATAACAAAGACCTGCAGCCGAACATCCCTGATAAGAAACAACTAATTCATACGGTTTATCGCCAACTGCCTGCTTGATCAGTTCTTTTGATACTGCAATACTAATTGGATTGAAATGTACCATAAACTCATGATAATCTATTGGTTCTTTGATCCCTAGTTTTTCAGTGATATCCACCGTAGTATCTGATTTGAGTTCAAATTTTAATTGTTCATCATAAATATAAATATCTTTACCAAGTACAAGATCAAAAACTACATTCTCACCTTTATCAGTAATGGTTGCTTTAAAGGCATCTTTTGGTTCGAGAAAGTCATTTGCAAAAATTGTTGTAATTAATGCAATAAATAAGACAAGTTGCTTTAACATACCAATGCCTTACTTATTTTCTTTAGCTTCTTTTAAAGCTTCGATCACCTCATCGATATTATCATACGGAATATGTGTTTTCCACTCTACATCAGTACCATTTAGTGCAATACCAATACTCACAACATCATTACTTCCTGCACCATACGGTTCAGTCACATTGGCTATTGAAATGATTCCACTTTTTGTTCCAGATAACTTGATCTGTTTTATCTCTGTTGTAGTTGACATATTTTCTCCTATGAAAAATTAATTTTGCTTATAATTGTTCCGAAATTAACCTTTTGACCAACTAAAGAATTTAGCTTAGTCAAACCCTTTTCCCAAACCATAACAACGGTTGATCCCATTTTAAAATAACCAATAAGATCACCTTTTTTAAGATGTAGATCATCATATTCATATACTCTAATTTTTTCTTGGTCTGTGTTCGTTTCGACTCTTGGTTCAAACTCAAATACCATTTGACCCACATTCAATGCCCCTACAAAAACCATATAAAAGATTTTACCTTCATTTGTTAAACACTCTAAGATCACTCTTTCGTTTTGAATAAAGAGATCATTCTCTTTTTTTAAATACGTAAAATTCACAGGATATAAAACTCCAGGTACGTGGATAAGCTTCGTCACTTTACAATCATAACTTGCATGGTATCTATGATAATCTTTTGGAGAGAGATAAAAATTCATAAACTCTCCATGACTCACTTTTTCTAAATTAACTTTGTCAATATGATCTGTTAAAAGTTTTTGAACATTATAGTTCATCCCTTTAATTTGCATCAATGTTTCAGATTCAAGTGTTCCAGCTTCAGTTATAAAACTATCTGCTGGAGATATAAAATTCTCATTTGATTGGTCAATTGCTCTTGGCTTTTCAAAGGCTCTAGTAAATAAAGCATTAAGTGATTCATAGTCACTTGGGTTTTTAAATTCACTCATATCAAGACCTAAAATCTTTACATATCCATGATTAATCAATTTTTGTATTGGTGTTGGGAATTTCTTTGAAGCAAATTTTCCAAAAATTTGCGAAATTCTATTCGTTATATGCATCTATATATCCTTTTGGAAGCAATACTATTAACTTCCCTTGTTCTTTCATTTGCCCAGCAATTTCTCCAGCAGTTTCACCAGTTCCCCAGTAAAAGTCAGCTCTTATCTCCCCTTTGATTGCTCCACCAACATCAGCAGCCACCATCAAATGATTCAAAGGTTCATCAGTTTGGGGATGAGTAGTTTGTATATACACAGGTAAACCTAATGGGATATAGCGTTTATCAATAGCTAAATTTCTTTGTGCAACTAATTCTGTTCCAAGAGCACCTGTTGCTCCTTGTTCACTTTGTTTGAAAAATACGTAACTCTTATTTAAATTCAATAAATCATCTGCTTTGTCTGGATTATCTTTCAACCATTTTTGAATCGCTTTTAAAGACATATCTTCTCTATCTATGATATTGTCTTCAATCAGTTTTCGTCCAATTGCATAGTATCCTCGACCATTCTGAGAATCATAATTCACATTGATGATCTCTCCATCTTGCATCTGTACTTTACCAGATCCTTGAATATGCATAAAAAATAGATCAATTTTATCATCTACATAACAAATTGGCGTTAAATCTTCTTTTTCAATATCTTTTCGTTCTGTATATCTTACTAATCTATTGCCAATCACTTTTCCACGAATCTTCATACCATTAAGTTTTGGAAATTCACTATTATCTACAGTGATCAAGTTTGATGGTGTATTATAAACTGCATATTGGAATCGATCTGTTTTGATCCAATTTCCTTGCAATATTGGTTCAAAATATCCAGTGATCAATCCTACATCTTCTCCTGAATTACTTACTAGAGAATATGGATAAAAATTTGACGTAAAAAATTTATCTGGTTCAGTTGCCGTTTTCGCTTTCTCACACACTTCATTTAAAAGTTTTTTTCTAAATGATTTTTCACAGTCTTTTTGAAAAACCTGTAAAGCTAAAATTAGATCATCTTGCTCAAATGTTGGGATATCTTCCCAAGATAAAGGTTTGAAATTTCCCTTTGAAAATTGATCAAATTGCTGTATCTCTTTATGTATTTTTACTGTTTTATCTGTAGGTTCTTTAGGCTTCTCTTCTTCTATTTGAGGACCACTAATGATACTACAACCAGTAAAAATAAAGATCGAACCAATAATCAGTAAAAATGATTTCATCCTACTAGTTCCTGCTTGATTCTTTCTTGATTGATTTTTTTGATTGCTTCTGCATAAAGCTTTTGCAATCTTTGTTCATCACATTTCAATTGGTCTTGAAGTTCTTGAGTATGTTGCCCCTCTTCAATTCCAATAAATGCTTTTAATTCTTTTTTTGTTAATCTTTTTTTCAAAACCAACAACAACTCTTCTTCATCTTTTAATACCCCTTGTAGGATATTGATATGTTTTTCTAAACTTGTTTGTAAATCTATCATAACCATTCTTCCAATTGTTTCATTTTTTCAAAGCTTGTCATATTAAGCTGTATAGGTGTGATTGAGACATAATTATTTGCAATTGTGTCAAAATCACTTCGTTGATCAGCACTTCTTTCCCAAACTAATGGGTGTAGTCCAATCCAATAATACTCTTCACCTCTAGGGTTGTGATGTCTATGAGTATCGTTCCCATATTCTCTAAACCCTGCATAGGATACTTGCATCCCTTTACATTCTTCTATTTGTATTGGAGGGATATTCACATTTAAGAATTCTCTAGGTGGCAATGGAAATGAGCCACTTTTGATTTTTTCAACTAATGTAACGATTGTTTGCTTCGCTAATGCAAAATCCCAACCATTTTTAATATCTTGACATCTATCACGACACACTTGTGAAATAGCAATGGCAGGGATCCCTTGCAATACTGCTTCCATAGCACCAGCAGCGGTTCCACTATAAGTGATATCTTCACCCATATTCGCCCCAATATTAATCCCGCTAATCACCAAATCTGGTCTTCCATGCTCATCAAAAAGATTGTTTATAGAGATAAAGATACAGTCACTTGGTGTTCCATCATCCACTTTATAAAAGTCATCATCTACACATACCATTCGAAGTGGTCGATCCAGTGTCAAAGAATGTCCACAAGCTGATTTATTGATTGCCGGAGCGACAACTGTTACTTTAGCAACTGTTTTCAATGCTTCAACTAATGCTGTAAGTCCTATGGCTTCGTAACCATCATCATTTGTGACTAATATATGCACAAGCGTTTCCTTCTTTAAAATAAAGGATATTATATCTAAAATTGACTTTTAGCTGGCTCGAAGGACAATAAAACCTGGAGTTTTTTGTATATATTCAATGAATGGTTCATCAACTACTTTTTTATACTTTTTTTTACTAGAAGCATGTCTAAAAAAAGTTCGTGAACCTTTTTTGATTATCAATCCAGTATGGGATACATCTAAACCCTCTTTAGTAGTATAAATCCCTATATAATCGCCTGTTTGTAGTTGATCTAAAAGTTCTTGCGTAACTTGTTCAGGTTTGATATACTCCACCAATCTTTGCTTTACCCCAATCCCTTCTAAATAAAGTTTATTGTCATCAAATTGGTTCAAATGCTTTACTAGTTTTTCAGTTTTATTAGTTATCTTTGAAGTGATATTCTCAAAATCATTATGTTGAGCCCAGTCAGTAAAAAAATGATTTCTATTTTGGTAAGAAATTTTTCCTTTTTGATATCTCAATTGAATCAAATTTTGTTTAAATTGTTCAAAGTTAGAAGATTGTTTCATCGCTTCCACATAATCAATAAAAGTAAAACAGTCCACATTTTTTAGATCAATCACTAATTGCTCTTGAATATCTTTTGAACCTTTGAGAGTATTGCTTTTATATTGAGTATTTAAAAAAGTATCTGATATCTTTTTTGTCTTTTCATTTTGCTGCATATTTTGGCATTGAGCTAAAAACTCATTGAGCCTACTTTGATCCCAATTTCCTAGATCAATAATTTCTGCATAAAGTGACAATAAAAACGACATCATTAAAACTATAATTTTCATATAAAAATTATAACAAAGTTTTGGGAAAATAAAAAGCCCAAGAAAACTCTTGGGCTTTTGGGATAAGTTGATTTTATGCTATTAGCAAGAAGGAACGTTTCCAGAGTCACTAGCATAGTTGTAGAAGAAATCATAGAAATGCTCAATATATTTCTCATTTACTTCTTTTACATTTGGACAGATAGTCATGATCTCTTCACCAATCTTACCTGCTTCCATTAATGCTTCCCACTCATCTTGTGTATGTTTTCCAGCCATTTTAGCTCCTGTCATATCACAACCTTTTTTTAACTT
>JBNLDA010000064.1:0-11730 GCA_050304095.1 Arcobacteraceae bacterium
TTCAAAGTTTTAGCAAAGGCTAATGCAGTAAGAGTTTTACCAGTACCTGCTGCACCGTAGAAAATAATCCTTGCATCGATCCCTTGTTTTTTATCTTTGATTCCCCATTGCACCAATCTATTAGCAACACTTTTATCAACTTGCTTTAGTAAACTATTTAATACTTCTCTTGTTTTTGGATTAAGTACTACATCATCAAGAGTTTTATTTGTTGTTACTAATTCAAAAGTATCTTGGTCTTTGAGTAGATTATCAAGTTTTACTTTTCGTGTTCGTTTTGTTTTTTTACTTGGATGAGAAATTTTATAAAGCACATCATCTGGGATATAGAAGTTTCTATTGATTCCACCAAAAGGCGTTAACATCTCATCATAATCGATCAAGTTTTTTGAGATCAATGTTGCACTTTCTTCTAGTAATGCTCGGTGTTTTATCTTTTCATAATCATCCACTGAAATTAGATCAATAAGTGAATTCATATCTCTCATTGATTCATCACCACCTGCATACTCTTCTTTAAGTAATGCCAAAAAAAGCATTTGTTCTTTATCTGTAAGATTATTCTCTTTAAAAAACTCTTCAAGCATTATTGAATTATCTGTTACTTGTACTCTTTCTTTGATTCGATTTTCAAGTAATGTGAGTTTTGACTTGAGTCTATTGATATTTGGTGAATTCTCATCGAAATTGTGTTTGATCACATTAAGTTTTTGTGCTAGATCGATCTTAAAAAATTGATCTTGCAAATATTCTAAGTGGTCGCTATATGAAGTAATCTCTGGTAAAACTAACTCCAATGATCCTTCCTCAAGTAGTTTTAGAAATGAAGGAGAAAGGGTAACAGTTGTGTTTATCAATTCCAATTTCGCTTGATCAGAAATTTTGATTGGATTGAAACTGATTTGTACGATCCAACCAAGTTCTAAAAGATTTTTGATCAAAATCAATTTATCTAAGTGATCATATTGAGTGATGTCATAAAATTCTCTCAAAAGATCTACCACTAAAATTGAATCATTCCCTACAATATATTCTTTGGTCATAAATTGAAGCATTTTCGCTTCTTCAATACTGCATTTTAATTGACTATATATTTCATTAGTTTCAAGATCTTGGGCTTTTAAAAAAGCTAAAATATTTTTCATTTGTGAATCGCACCTTTAAACTGTTCAAGTTGTTCTTTGCTTTCAAAATCCAACATCACCTGCTGAGAATTGTCAAGTGTCATAAGAATTTTGTTTTTAGCATTTGCTGTTGCTGTTGCTTCTTTAACTATTATATCTATTTTTTGCACTTTATTAGCTGGTATTTTAAATGTTGGACTATCCATATCAAGTACCAAACTATTTTGATACATAATGATATCATCCGCACACACTCCTAAATATTTACCTTGATAATAACTCACTGCTTGACATTGATTATCTTGATAAAAATCTTTGATCGTATCATGATTGTTGCTATTATAAAAGCTCAATCCCAATGATAAAGCTAGAACAATTCCAAATATAATGAGTATCAGCATCTATTTCACCAATTTGTATAGATTTTTAATTTCATCTGGCCAAATATCTGGATCAATCGTTTCCAAAATTAATGGAATATCATCCATTCTTGAATCGTTCATGATATACTCAAAGGCATCCCATCCAATTTGTCCCATTCCTAAACTATGATGTCTATCAACTCGACTTCCAAGTTCAGGTTTAGAGTCATTGATATGCATCCCTTTTAAAAATTCTCTTCCCACAATCTTATCAAAATCATTCCATGTTTTATCGTACGCTTCACGTGTTCTTATATCATAACCAGCAGTGAACATATGGCAGGTATCTATACAAACTCCCACACGGCTTTTATCTTCTACTTTATCAATAATATGTGCTAAATGTTCAAATTTATATCCAAGATTACTTCCTTGTCCTGCAGTGTTTTCAATCACTGCAATCACTCCACTGGTTTTATCTAAAGCTATATTGATTGATTCAGCAATCACATCTAAACATTGGTATTCTACTTCATATAATAGGTCATCATAATTTTCAGCTTTTTTAGGAATTTTTTGCAAATGACTTCCTGGATGAAAATTCAATCTATCTAATCCTAATACCTCACACCGTTGCATCTCATCAATAAAAGCGTTTCGAGATTTTTCTAACTTCTCTTCATCTGGATTTCCAAGATTTATTAAATAAGAATCGTGTGGCAAAATATGTTTTGGTAATATTCCACTTTCTTCTAAATTTTTAAACCATTTATCTAAGGTTTCAGTATCAAATGGTTTAGCATCCCATCTTTTTTGGTTTTTTGTAAATAATGCAAAAGCTTTGGCTCCAATATTTATCGCTTCAAGTGGGGCATTAAATACTCCTCCACTACTACTAACATGTGCTCCTACAAATTTCGACATAACATTTCCTTTTGGGTTTTTGTTTCTAAATTATGCGCAATCATACCATAGTTCACCCAAAGGATAGAAAAAGATTTTTATTAATAAAAAATCTAAACTAATCTAAAGCTATCACCTGCTTAAATGTAACATAAAAGTAACTTATTATTTTCTATCTATAAATTAAACTAATTATTCCTATAAATCTTACAAATAGGGCAAATTATTATGTCAAAAATATGTCACTATTTATAGCAATTTTATAGCAAAATAGTATATTTTATAACCAAACTTTAAAGTTCAAAAGTTTAAACTGAAATGATTCAAAATTCTTTAAGGGGTGAATATGAAAAAAATTATGAAGATATCTTTAGCTGCATTAATGGCTACTACAGTTGCAGCAAGTGCAGACACATTAGAAAGTACAAAAAAAGCAGGTGTACTTAAGTGTGGTGTATCTACTGGATTACCAGGATTTGCGGAAGTTGGTGCTGATAACCAATGGAAAGGTTTAGATGTTGATGTATGTCGAGCAGTAGCTGCGGCCGTTCTTGGTGATGCAACAAAAGTTAAAATCGTTCCATTGACTGCAAAAGAAAGATTTGCAGCATTAACTAGTGGTGAAGTAGATTTACTTTCAAGAAATACTACTTGGACTCAAAGTAGAGATACATCTTTGGGGATTAACTTTGCAGGAGTTAACTACTATGATGGACAAGGTTTCTTAGTTTCTAAAGATCTTGGAGTAAAAAGTGCAAAAGAATTAGATGGAGCTTCAGTATGTATCACTGCTGGAACTACAACAGAGATGAACCTTGCAGATTACTTCAAAACAAATGGGATGAAGTACAATCCAATCACTTATGACACTGCAGATCAAGTAACAAAAGGATTTGAAGCTGGAAGATGTGACCTTATCACTTCAGATGCATCTCAATTATATGCATTAAGAACTAAAATGGCTGATCCAGCTAAATATGTTGTATTACCAGAAATTATCTCTAAAGAGCCTTTAGGGCCTGCTGTTAGACAAGGTGATGATGTATGGTTCAATATCGTAAGATGGTCATTAAATGCAATGAAAACAGCTGAAGAATTTGGTGTTGATTCTGGAAATATTGATAAAATGAAAGGAAGTAAAAATCCTGAAATTAGAAGACTACTTGGTGTTGAAGGTGAGTTAGGAAAAAACTTAAAACTTGAAGAAAATTGGGCATACAATATTGTTAAACAAGTTGGGAACTACGGACAATCATTTGAAAGAAATGTTGGACAAGGATCACCACTTAAAATCGATAGAGGTGTAAATGCTCTATGGACAAAAGGCGGATTACAATATTCTCCTCCATTTAGATAATAATATCTAAATCTAAAAAGCTTTGGGACTTCCCAAGGCTTTATTTCTCTACAAAGGAAGAACTTTTGACATTTTTACGTAATCAAAAATCTCGAGGTATATTTTTTCAGTTATTGACTGTAATTGGTTTAGTTGCCTTTTTGTGGTATATTACTACAAATATGTTCCATAATATAGAACAAAGGGGCATAACAACTGGTTTTGACTTTTTTGGTCAAGTAGCAGGGTTTGGTATCTCTGAAACTCCAGTTGAATACAATGATACTGATTCAACCTATCTAGATGCCTTTTATGTTGGTTTGGTCAATACCCTCATCGTATCTGGATTTGGTATTTTATTTGCTTCAATTATAGGTCTTTTAGTTGGAGTTGCAAGACTTTCTAAAAACTATTTGATCTCAAAACTAGCATTAGCATATATAGAATTTTTTAGAAATATCCCAATTCTTTTACAAATCCTATTCTGGTATAACGTTGTTCTTGCAGCACTTCCAAGTCCAAAGCAAAGTTTAGAACTCACCACTGATTTCTTTTTAAACAATCGAGGACTTTATATTCCAAAACCAGTTTTAGAAAATGGTTTTAATGTAGTAATTATTGGATTTGTTTTAACAATTGTTGGGATCTATTTTTTAAATAAATGGTCAATCAAACGATTTGAAGAAACTGGAAAAGAATTTCCATTACTTCCAGTTGCATTTGGATTACTGGTCATTGTGCCTTATTTAATCTTCTTAGCAATGGGTTCCCCTATGAGTTTTGATAATCCTGCTTTAAGCGGATTTAATTTTAGAGGGGGTATGAACTACTCACCAGAATTCTTAGCTTTAACCTTTGCACTAAGTATCTATACAGCAACGTACATTGCTGAAGCAATTAGAAGTGGTATTGAAGCAGTAGCCAAAGGTCAAAAAGAAGCAGCAGCATCACTTGGATTATCACAATACCAATCATTAAAAATCGTCGTTTTACCACAAGCGATTAGAATTGCTATTCCACCAATCATTAACCAATATTTGAATTTAACGAAAAACTCTTCATTAGCTACTGCTATTGGATATCCAGAGTTGGTTACAGTATTTGCAGGAACTGCTCTAAATCAAACAGGACGAGCTGTAGAAATTATCATGGTAACAATGGCTGTATATTTATTTATTAGTTTATTTATCTCATTAATGTTAAATATAGTCAATAAAAAAATGGAAATAAAGGAGCGATAATGGCAGTATATGAGACAAAACAAACACGACCCGCTCCATCAAATTTAAAAGGGCCAATCCACTGGGTTAGAGAGAATCTTCTCTCAACCCCATTTAACACTGCCCTTACACTTTTAGGAGTAGCATTTTTATTTTGGGTACTTCCTCCATTTATACAATGGTCAGTGATTGATGCAAATTTTATTGGTTCAACAAAAGCTGATTGTACAGGAACTGGAGCATGTTGGGTATTTATTAGAGAAAAATTCAATCTCTTTATTTATGGATTCTATCCAGAAGAACTATACTGGAGAATGAATAGTGCGTTTATACTTTTCTTTGTATTTGGAGCTATTTTCAAATATTTTGGGAAAACGATCATTCAAAAGTTAGTGATCTTTACAATCTATCCAATCGTTGCATATATTTTAATTAGCGGTGGTTATTTTGGACTTGAAGTAGTACCAACTGATAAATGGGGAGGACTAAGTCTAACATTGATCGTTGCTTCTGTTGGTATTGTTGCTGCCTTTCCTATTGGTATTGTTTTAGCATTTGGTAGACAGTCAAAATTACCAATAATTAAAAGTGCAAGTATTGCCTATATTGAATTCATTCGTGGGGTTCCACTTATTACAATTCTTTTTATGGCTTCAGTTATTTTACCATTGTTTTTCCCAGAAGGAATGACTTTTGACAAATTACTTCGAGCTTTAATTGGTATTACAATGTTCCAAGCAGCTTATATTGCTGAAGTTGTTCGAGGTGGATTACAAGCGATTCCAAAAGGACAATATGAAGCAGCAGATTCATTAGGACTATCATATTGGCAAAAAATGCTATTGGTAATCTTACCTCAAGCATTGAAAGTGTCGATACCAAATTTAGTTGGAGCATCAATTGCATTATTCAAAGATACTACTCTAGTATTGATTATTGGGCTATTTGACCTACTTGCAATGGTTCACTTAACTGGAAGTGATGCTTCATGGCTTGGATATGAAACAGAAGGATATGTATTTGTAACGGTACTCTTCTGGATATTCTGTTTCTCATTATCAAAATACAGTAAAACTTTAGAAGATAGATTTAATACAGATAATAGATAGGAAATAAAATGAGTGAAAATAATATTATAGAAATTAAAGGTTTAAATAAATGGTACGGAGATTTTCACGTACTTAAAGATATTAATCTTAACATTAAAGAGGGTGAGATCGTCGTTGTGTGTGGTCCATCTGGTTCTGGTAAGTCAACAGTCACAAGATGTATCAATTATCTTGAACAATTTCAAGAGGGAACGATCAATGTTAATGGTACGAATTTAACTGATGATGTAAAAAAGATCAAGCAAGTACGAAGTGAAGTAGCAATGGTGTTTCAACATTTTGAATTATTTCCACACTTAAGCATTTTAGATAATCTTATCTTAGCCCCTACGCATGTTCATCATCAACCAAAAAAAGAAGCAATTGAAACAGCTATGAAGTTTTTAGAAAGAGTAAATATTGCTGATCAAGCAGACAAATATCCAAATCAACTTTCAGGTGGTCAAAAACAAAGGGTGGCAATAGCTCGTGCACTTTGTGCGAATCCAAAAATCATGCTTTTTGATGAGCCAACTTCTGCACTTGATCCAGAGATGATCTCAGAAGTTCTCGATGTTATGATTGAACTAGCTGGAGAGCAAAAGACTATGGTGTGTGTAACACATGAGATGGGATTTGCAAAAAAAGTAGCTGATAGAGTGATCTTTATGGATGGTGGACAGATCATTGAAGAAAATGAACCTGAGGAGTTCTTTAACAATCCTCAATCTGATAGATTGAAATTGTTCTTGCAACAAATTCTTTCACACTAAGAAGCCATAAGTGTTCGAAGTTGCAGAATACATTGGAATAATCGCTTTTGCTCTAAGTGGTTTTTCCACTGCAGCCAAAAATAATCTTGATCTACTGGGAGCATTGATTGCCACTTTTTTAACCGCACTTGGTGGCGGTATTTTAAGAGACATTACCGTCAATCAATCTCCTTATACTTTTACCAATACCTTACCTGCATTAGTGGTATTTATCTGTTTTGTTCTACTTATTCTATTCAAAGTACATAAACGAAAATCAATTGAAAATAAACCCTATTTTATCATGAGTGATTCAATTGGCTTAGTCGCTTTTTCTATTACTGGAGCCTTAGTGGCGTTGGAAGCGAATTTTAATTTTGCAGGAGTGGTAATAGTTTCGTTTATGGCTGCAGTGGGAGGTGGAGTAATACGCGATGTTATCATCAATGAAGTCCCCTTTATATTTAAAACTGGATTCTATGGTACCGTCTCTTTAGTCGTTGGTGCTTTAGTGTACTTTTTACATAGTTTTGGTATCCTTTCACCAATAACTATAGCGATCATTTTTGTTCTAGGTGTGACATTAAGAATTGTTGCATACTACCGAAAATGGAGCATTCCACTTAAGTAAAGACTATACATGGGATACATACAACTAAGCCGTCAAGCTTTTTTCAACAACGCCGAATATTTTTCTAATCTCCTAGGTTCACGTGATAAACTCTGCATAGCACTCAAAGACAATGCTTATGGTCATGGTATTGAACCAATGGCAAAACTGTGTAAAGAATATGGGATCAAGCATACCATTGTACGAGATGTACAAGAGGCTGATATTGCTAACCAGTATGGTAACTTTGACTCTATTCTAGTATTATATGAGATCCCATCAAAAACAACCTATCCAGATAATTATGTATTTAGTATCAATAGTATCGAGCAACTCAAACTTTTTCCTAAAAATTCAAAAGTTGAGCTCAAAATTGATACTGGTATGAGTCGAAATGGGATTGAACCGCAAAATATTGAAGCTGTAATAAAACTAATCAAGCAAGATGGACATAATCTCAATGGGGTATTTACCCATTTTTGTTGTGCGGATGAACAAAACGAACATACAAAAATTCAAGAAGTACTTTTTCAAAAAACAATTGCTGATATAAAACAAAAAATTGATACACCATTTAGAATCCATTGTGCCAATTCTGCAGGAGCTCATAGAGTTGATCCAAATAAATATGATATAGCAAGACTTGGAATTGGTCTATATGGATATATCGATCTTGAACCATATGAACAACATCTACAACCAGTCATGGCACTTTATGGAAATAAAATATCCACAAGAATTTTAAAAAAAGGTCAATCAATAGGATATGGGGCAACTTATCAAGCATACAAAGATGATATGCATGTAAGTAATTATGATATTGGATATGGAAACGGTTTTTTAAGACTTAATGAAAGGAAGAAGGCAAAAATAGCTGATGGAAGAGATATATTAGGAAGAGTTTCTATGGATAGTTTAAGTGTAGAAGGTGACGATGAAACCATTTGTATTTTTAATAATGCAAGAGGGATAGCCAAAGCACATGATTCTATTCATTATGAAGTGTTGACCCACTTATTGGGGAATATTGAACGAAACATCATCTAAGGAGAGAGATATGTTCAAACTACAAGAGCACAATACCAGTGTAAAAACAGAATTCACCGCAGGTTTTACAACATTTTTAACAATGATGTATATTGTTCCAGTCAATGGATTTATTCTTGCTGATGCAGGTTTACCAATGGATGCAGTGGTTACTGCAACAGCATTAATCACCATTTTAGCCACGATCTTTTCAGGACTTTGGTCAAACACTCCAATTGCTATGAGTGTAGGAATGGGATTGAATGCTTATTTCTCATATGGTCTAGTATTGGGAATGCAAATCCCTTGGCAAACAGCTCTTGGAGTCGTCTTTATTTCAGGTATTTTATTTGTCATACTTTCATTTACAAAGTTTCGTGTTTGGATCATGACCTCGATCCCAATAGATTTACGAAGAGCCATTAGTGCAGGTATTGGAGCCTTTATTGCCTTTATTGGTCTCAAGCAAATGGGAATCATTGTAAATAATGATGCAACATTAGTAAGTCTTGGAAATTTTGGTGATGCCAATGTATTACTGGGAACAATTGGATTGATTTTGGCCTTTATTTTTTATGCCTATAAGATTCGAGGAGCTTTTATTTTGGCTATTGCAGTAACCTCAATTATTGCATGGATATTTGGTATTGCTCCAGCTCCTAGTGAATTTATTTCACTCCCTGCATCAATTACACCAATTGCACTTGAACTTGATATTGTTTCAGCACTTTCACTCTCACTCTTACCAGTAATCATCACCTTTTTAATCACTGATATGTTTGATACTTTGGGAACTTTAACAGGTGTTGGAACACGAGCCAATCTATTCCAAACAAATGATAAAGATGATAAATCATTGGAAAAAACATTGGAAGCAGATGCAATTGCAACGGTTTCTGGAAGTTTATTAGGAGTATCAACAACAACAGCTTTCATTGAATCTGCAAGTGGTGTTGAAGAGGGTGGACGAACAGGACTAACTGCAGTATTCACTGGATTATTCTTTGTCTTGACTTTATTCTTATTACCACTATTTAAAAGTATCCCAAGTAATGCTATTTACCCAATACTAGTAGTTGTTGGAGTATTGATGTTTACTGAACTTGGTAAAATTAATTTTGAAAAATCTGATCTAGCAATTAGTGCTGCTTCATTTTTAATCGTGATTTTGATGCCTCTAACATTTTCAATTACCAATGGAATTGCAGCTGGTTTTATCATCTTTACATTGATCAAACTAGCAAAAAAAGAAACCACTGATCTTAACCTTGGTCTTTTGACTATCACGGTGATTAGTTTATTAGCATTTATTTTACATTAGGAAAAAACTTTGGAAAAATATTACTATACCTATGAAGAGTTTGTCAGTGATGCAAAAGAGTTAGTAGAGCAAACAAAAGCGTTTGCACCTGATACACTTTTAAGTATCGCTCGAGGTGGTTTGACACTTTCACATTTTATGGCGCAAGCTATGGATACAAGAAGATTGTTTACACTCAATTCAATCCATTATGACAATACAAAGCGACTGGATACCTATAAAATTTTCAATGTGCCTTGCTTGAAAGATGCTAAAAAAGTTTTGATCATTGATGATATAGTTGATAGTGGTGAAACAATGGTAAAAATCTTTGAGATGCTCAGAAAAGATTACCCACAAATTGATTTTAAATTAGCTACGATCTTTTATAAACCTACGGCATTATTGCAACCAGATTTTAGTGTGAAAAAAGCACATGAGTGGATTGACTTTTTCTGGGAAGTTGATTTAACAAAATAGATGCGATACTCAAGGGAACTCAAAGAGGCTTTCAAAGTCTCTATCCCAGTGATGATGGGATATTCTGTACTTGGATTTGCTTTTGGGCTTTTGCTAGTGAGTTTTGAGTATCCTTGGTATTTAGCACTTATTATGTCAGTATTTATCTATGCTGGAGCTTTACAGTTTTTAGCCGTTGGATTTTTTACGGCTAAAGCGGGACTTTTTGATATTGCCATTAGTTCTATCTTTGTTAATATACGACAATCATTTTATGGCCTTTCGGTATTAAAAAAGTTCAAAAAAACTGGCTGGATGAAACCTTATTTGATCTTTGGACTTACAGATGAAAATTATGGATTACTCACTACTATAAAACCAGATGAACAACTGTCTAAAAAATATTACTATTTATACCTAGCGATACTTAATCAATCCTATTGGGTATTTGGGAGTGTCTGTGGAGCTGTTTTTGGATCGATGGTAAGCTTTAATACTCAAGGTTTGGAATTTTCTCTAACGGCCCTTTTTGTGGTTTTAGCTATAGAGCAATACAAAAAAAATAAACACTCACTTCCATTTATCATTGGGGGATGTAGTGCTATTATAGCTATGATCAGTGTAAGTTCAAATAATATGCTTATAGTCTCTATTGTATTAGCTCTTGTAACGATGATTTTGATGAAAAAAAGAATTGAAAATGCAGGGAATTGAGTTATATTTAGCAATTTTAGTAATGGCCATAGCCAATTACTTTACAAGAGTATTTCCATTTTTATTTTTCCATTCTAAAGAACCACCAGCAATAATAATCTATATTGAAAAGTTTTTCCCGCCCATCATTATGACGATATTGATATTTTATTCGCTCAATCAAGTAGATAATTCTAGTATTAGTACTCTTTTTTATCAAATATTAGCGGTTATTGGAACATTATTTTTGCATTTACGATTTAATAATTACCTCATTTCAATAATTGCTGGTACCTTTTTGTATATGATTTTAGTTCAGTATTTCTAAATCTTTAATCCTCTATAATAAGTATAAAAGAAAAATTATTTAGAGATAAAATGCAAACAGATATCAAGAAAAATCCCATTACACTGCTATATGTAGAGGATGAACCAGTCATTCGACATGAAATTGCAAATATATTACAATTAATCGCTTCAAATGTCCATGTGGCTGAAAATGGTCAAGAGGGATTAAACAAATTTAAAGAGGTCCAACCTGATATTATTATTACTGATGTGAATATGCCAGTGATGAATGGTTTTGATATGCTCAAAGAGATTCGTGAAATTGATCAAAGTATTCCTGCCATAATCCTATCAGCTCACTCTAGTAATGATTTTTTAACTGAAGCTTCAAAAATCGATATAGTAAATGACTATCTTTTTAAACCAGTCAATATTAGTGACCTTATTAGTAGAATCAATAAAAAAATTGCACTGATTAACGAAAAAAGATCCTATAAACATACACAAAGACTTCTTTCTCAATATAAAATTGCTGTTGATCAAAGTACTATTCTAACTAAAATGAATCT
>JBNLDA010000065.1:0-11630 GCA_050304095.1 Arcobacteraceae bacterium
ATTGCTCAAGCTTTTGCTATTAATTCATTTACAAATACACCTATGACTATTCTTGAAGCAGGATGCAATAGTACCGCTGATAACATTGAAGAAGTGGGTTTTCTTACAATAGATATGGAAGGTGTTTATTGTGGTGATGGATGTATTGGAGCTTCTGTAGATTGTTCATTATTAGATTTAACTGGAAATGTATTTAATGCTACTGCTTGGGATATCGCAGTGAATTCTTGTAATAGTGAAGATTTTTTTAAAATTAAATTTACTGTTAAGAGAGTTTTAACTGGAGATTAAAAAAGCCAAGGTAAATTTACCTTGGCTTTAAGATAGTTAGAATAAAGAAAACTCTTAAATCAAAATGATACAGGGGTAATAGCTGATAAATACGATGCCTTTTGATTACTTTTATTTTCTATTTTATGAGGAATCTCTGGATTAAACCGAATACAATCACCTTCTCTTAGTGTATATTCATCAGTATCAATAGTAATAACAATCTCACCGCTTAGTACATAATTACATTCTTCTCCGCCTCTTGTATGAGGTAGTATTTCATTGGTAACTCTATTTGGTTTTAAATGTACAAGTACAAACTCTATTTCACCTTGTAAATCTGGTACTAAAAGTTCACAATGATATAAAGGATCTGGAAATGAGATAGTTTTACGTTGGTTATTTCGAACTATATAAAGTGATTCATTTGATACTTTTGTAGTAGTGATCTGTTCATTTTCTTCCATAAACAATTGTGCTAATGTAGTATTTAAGACTTTAGCTATCTTTCGTAAGGTTTCTACAGAACCTTGTGTTGAACCATTTTCTAATTGAGAAAGCATCCCTACAGAGATATTAGCATTTGATGCTAATTGTTTTGCAGTCATATTAAGTTTATTTCTTAAATTCTTAATTTTATTCCCTACATTTATTTGTTCTTCCACTAGTACTCCTTGATATAAGATTGTATCAAAATATAGGTAAATATTTAATTTAGTTAAATTGTAGTTATATTATTTAATTAAATTAAAATATATTTTAGTTTAAGTGTGTAATAATTTAATCAAATTAAAATATTTAGGAGTTAATATGAAAATAGGATTAGCAAAAGAGATTAAAGTACATGAATATAGAGTAGGGATGACTCCTGAAGATGTACTAGTATATGTTCAATCTGGACACAGTGTATTGGTAGAAAAAGATGCAGGAATTGGTGCAGGGTTTGAAAATAGTGATTATATCAATGCAGGTGCAACGATCATTGAAGATAAGCAAACATTGTTTGATCAATCAGATATGATAGTAAAAGTAAAAGAGCCATTAGAAGAAGAATATGAATATTTTCATGAGGGTCAAATTTTATATACTTATTTACACTTAGCAGCAAATGAATCATTAACAAAAATGTTACTTGAGAAAAAAATTAAATCAGTAGCTTATGAAACAATCACGGATGCCCAAGGAGGATTGCCTTGTTTAACTCCTATGAGTGAAATTGCAGGTCGTCTTGCAACTCAAGAAGGGGCAAAATATCTTGAAAAACCTTTTGGTGGAAGAGGAGTATTACTTGGTGGTGTTCCTGGTGTTCAAAGAGGAAATGTTGTTATTATAGGTGGTGGTATTGTAGGTCTAAATGCTTGTAAAATGGCTGTAGGGCTAGGCGCAAATGTCACAGTGATGGATATTTCAGCTTCAAGGTTAGCATTTTATGATGATCTTTTTGGTTCAAAAGTGACTACATTGTTTTCAAATCGAACTAATTTGATCAAAATGATAAAAGAAGCAGATTTGGTTATTGGTGCTGTATTAATTCCAGGGGCAGCTGCACCAAAATTAATCTCAAAAGAAGATTTGAAACTAATGAAAAAAAATGCAGTGATTGTAGATGTTGCTATAGATCAAGGTGGGTGTTTTGAAACATCAAAAGCGACATATCACGATGATCCAGTTTATATGGTTCATGATATTGTACATTATTGTGTAGCAAATATGCCTGGAGCAGTATCGTTGACTTCAACACTTGCATTAACTGCAACAACATTGAAATATGGATTAGATATTGCGAATAAAGGACTTGAAACAGCAATAAAAGATGATATTCATTTATTGAATGGTTTAAATACGTATGATGGAAAATTGACGAATCAACAAGTGGCAAAAAGTTTAGGACTTCAATACCAAGCAGTAGAATTGTAAATAAAAAAAGCCAAGGTAAATTTACCTTGGCTTTTAAGAGGAATGATTGTGGTGATTAGATAGCTTCGCTACCAGTTTCACCAGTTCTGATTCTTACAACTTCATCAACTGTTGTAACGAAGATTTTACCATCTCCGATTTTTCCAGTTTTTGCTGAGTCTTGAATCACTTTTAACGTGTTTTCAACATCTTCATCATTTACAACTAATTCAAGTTTAGTTTTTGCTAAGAAGTCAACAATATATTCTGCACCTCTGTAAAGTTCAGAGTGACCTTGTTGTCTTCCGTATCCTTTTACATCGGTTACAGTCATACCTGTAACACCAATTTCTGCTAATGCTTCTTTTACATCATCTAATTTGAATGGTTTGATAATTACTTCAATTTTTTTCATCATGGACTCCTATTAAGCTTTTTTGAACTCTGGATAACATTCTAAACCAGTTTCATGGATATCCAGACCTGTGATCTCAGTTTCTTCATCAACTCTAAGACCCATAACAATATCAAGAATCTTCCAAACAATGAATGATACGATGAATACGAACGCTCCGATTACAACGATACCTTTGATTTGAGCCATAAGTGATACATCTGCATTGAAGATACCAACAGCTAAAGTTCCCCAGATACCTGCCACTAAGTGAACAGAAAGAGCACCAACAGGATCATCAATTTTCAATTTATCAAAGAATGGTACAGCAAATACAACTAAAGCACCACCAACGATACCATCAATAAATGATACCATCATACCAAGATCAGGACCTGCAGTTACAGATACAAGACCAGCTAAAGCACCATTTAATACCATAGTAAGATCAACTTTTTTATAGATAAGTTGAGTTAAGATTGCAGCAGCAACCGCACCAGCTGCAGCAGCCATATTAGTATTAGCAACAACAGCAGCAACACCATTGATATCACCAACAGATCCCATAGCTAGTTGTGATCCACCGTTGAATCCAAACCATCCCATCCATAAAATGAATGTACCTAATGTAGCTAGTGTTAAGTTAGAACCAGGAATTGGTCTTACTGAACCATCTTTACCGTATTTACCTTTTCTAGCACCTAGAATAAGTACACCAGCAAGTGCAGCCCATCCACCAACAGAGTGAACAATAGTAGAACCAGCGAAGTCAGAGAAACCAGCAAGTAATCCACCTAATTCAGATCCACCCCATGTCCAGTGACCTTGCATTGGATAAATAATACCACTTAATACAACTACGAATAGTAAGAATGGCCATAATTTCATTCTTTCTGCAATTGTTCCAGAGATAACTGAAGCTGCAGTAGCAACGAACATTACTTGAAAGAAGAAATCAGATGCAACTGGATAAGATGCAGCATCAGCAATTGCTTCAGTTGACTCAGTCATATCCATGATTGAGAAACTTCCCATTAATGAACCACCATCACCATACATTAATTGGTAACCTACAAAGTAATACATAATACAAGAGATTGCAAATAGCGCAATATTCTTTGTTAATACCGTAGCATTATTTTTTGATCTTGTAAGACCTGCCTCTAACATAGCGAATCCTGCTGCCATCCACATAACTAGTACCCCAGAAATGACAAACAAGAATCCGTTTAAAACGTAACTAACTTCATTGAAGTTTTCCATTTTTGCTCCTTTAAATTTTGTACAGAAGAATTATGACACAAAATATGCTAAATGGATTTTGATTTAGTGTATAAAAAATATACAAATATAAAAATTAGAAAATAAACATAAGAATAGATTAAAGTTTATATAACTTTAATCTATTTTGCTAAGATACGCTTCAGAGCACTGTATGAAAGGTATTTATTATAATAAGCATTATCAAAATTTTGTTTTGATTGAGAAAGAAGATAATTTGCATTTAGTAGATCTGTAGTACTAGAAAGTCCTTCTTGAAATCTATTATTGACTATTTTATAGTTTTCATCTGCTTGTTCTAATGCAATAGTTGCCGTTTCTAAATTGAGGTTGGCTACATTATATTGCTCTCTTGCAGTTTCGTATTGCAGTTGGATTGCAAGTTTCAAATCTTGTAAATCAGAATTGTATTGCATTTTTTTGCTTTGTATAATTTTTGTTTGTGCTAGATCCTTTTGCCCATTATACAGGTTCCAAGAAAGATTAAGCATTGCTGTTTGTTGATCTTCAAATGCTTCAGGAGCTACTTCCAATGTTGCATTGTCTCCATATTTTGTATAGCTTAAAGTTGAATTGACTTTTGGATAGTAATTTCCTTGGGCAGCTTTTTTTGATGCATCTAAACTATCAATCACATCCTCTAAAGCTAATATCTCGCTTCTTTGATCTAAAGTTGATGAATCTAAATTTTCTAAGACTACATTGATTTGTGGTAAATCTTCAATCAACTCATTTTCATCCAAAGTACCACTTAATATGTTACTCAATTTCAATCTATTGATTTTTGCATCTGATGTAGCTTTTTGCAAATCTTGCTTTGATTGCAGGAGTTGTGTATTGATTTGTAAAAGATCATTTTTTGCCAATAATCCCTGATCGAATTTATGTAATGCATCACTATACTGTTGTTGATAAAGTTTATGTGCAATCTCTAATGTATCAATCAGCTTTTTACTCATTAGATAGTTAACATAAGCTGTTTTTGTTGCATAGATCAAATCCAATTTAGCCGCATTGACTAAATATTGTGTACTTTGCTTTTCTAAAACAGCACTTTGGATATTATATTTGTCACTAAATCCATTAAAAAGATTATAACTAATAGTTGCACTAGCACTTGAATAATCTTTTTGTGTAGAGATTGCCTCTTTATTAGCTACATAATTATAGGATAGATCTAATTTTGGATGATATGCACCATATTGTAGATCAACATTTGCATTTTTTTCATCCAAGATATAGTTTTGTTTTTGAAGGCTATAATTGTTTTCAATTGCTTTTTCAATCGCTTCATCAATATTCAATGCAAAACTTGAAGTTGTTAAAAATAGTGCTGTTAGTAAAATATTTGTTTTCATTGTATTCTTCCTTTATGCTTTGCTAACATCTACTGGTTTTTTATCACTACCAAAACGTTGCTCTAATTTGATAAAGAACATTAATAATGCTGGAGTTACAAAAATAGTAAAAATGGTTGAAAATGCTAATCCTCCTGTGATTACTGATCCTAAACCTCTATAAAACTCACTACCTGGTCCTGGAACTAGTACTAAGGGAAGCATACCAAATACTGAAGTCATTGATGACATATATATTGGTCGGATTCTGGTTTTAGTAGCCTCAATAACTGCTTTTTTGTGTTCCATTCCAGCATTTCTTATATAATTTAAACTTTGGTGTACGATCAAAATAGCATTATTAACAACGATTCCAACCAAAATGATAAAGCCTAGCATTGTTAAAATATCCAATGGTTGAGGAGCGATTAATAAATTGGTTAATTGAAGTCCAATGAATCCACCAGCAGTAGCCAATGGTACGGTAAACATAATAACGATTGGATACAAAAAGTTTCCAAAAAGAGATGCCATCAATAAATAAACAATAACCAATGCTAGAATAAAATTATCAAGTAGTAATTTAATTGTTTCTGTTAATTTATCAGCAGTTCCAGAAATACCAATATCAACTTTATCAGAGATCATCCCCTTTGCTTTCATACCTGCTAACATTCCACCAATCGTTTTCATTGCTTCATCTAATGTCATTCCAGGAGGTGGAGTCACTTGAAGTGTGATCGTTCTTTTCCCATTTAAGTGTCGAATCTCAGAGATTCCAGTTGAACTTTCATAGGTTGCAATAGAGCTAATTGGTACTACTGAACCATTTGGAAGGGCTATTTGTGTTGCCATGATATCCTGTGGGGTTTTGATCTGCTCTTCGTCTGCTTTTAAGATAAGATCAATTTTCTTTTTTCCATCTTGTTCAAAATCACCAATGATTCGACCACTCATAAGTGAATCAATTGTTATCCCTAGTGCTTGTGGTGTATATCCTAATGCTTTGAGCATATTTTCATTTGGTTTAATTCTTACTTCTGGATACAAGAGTTCTACTGATGGTACAGGTCGTACTTGACTTCCTTGAATTGTTTGCATTGTAGCACCAAAAAGTTGCATACCAATATTAGCTATATCTTCAATTTTTTCACCACTAATATCAATATTAACTGTATTTCCCTCACCGATGCCATTTTCAAATACACCTGATTGCAGTGATACTCCAATGGTTGAAGGCATGGAATTTACTAAAGGTCTAAACATTGGAATTAGTTCTTTAGCTCTATCTTCATACATACATGTACCACCAAAGATATTAAAATCTCCAAACGAAACAAAAAAGGCTCTATTAAGTCCTGGAACACCATCTACATCTTTATTGATGTGTGGTTCAATTCCTTTCATTAAATACGCACCCATATTGTATCGCTCTTCATATGATAATCCTGGAGGAGTAATCAAAATATTGAAGATCAAGTTTTTGTTCCCTTGAGGTAAATAATCAAGTTTTGGAAAAAGTAGAAAAATCGCTCCAACAGAAAATAAAGCTAATGAAACAATAGTAATCACTTTCGTTGCTGTATTTTTCAAAGAGAGTTTTACAATACTCATAATGAGTTCAACCATTCTATGACCAAATTGTGCGATCGCTCCTGCATCTTTTGGCTCTTTTCCAGAAAGTGATGCAAATTTTTTCCATAACATTGGGATTACAGAAATAGATACAAAAAGTGAGAATGTAACTGCTGAGGTTACAGCTATGGCAATATCTTTGAATAATTGTCCGGCTTCATCTTGTAAAAATACGATTGGTAAGAATACTGCAATTGTAGTAAGCGCTGAAGCGATCAATGCTCCCCATACCTCACTTGTACCAACATATGCAGCTTCAGCAATACCCATTCCCTCTTTTCTGTGCCGGTCTATATTTTCAAGAACAACAATAGCGGAGTCAACAAGCATACCAACTGCAAAGGAGATTCCTGCAAGTGAAATAGTATTCAAACTTCTTCCCATAGCTGATAGAATAATGAATGTTCCAATAATCGAGATTGGTATAGCAACAGAAACAACAGCAGTTGGAGAAATACTTCGTAAGAAAATGATCAAAATAAGAACGGCTAAAATCCCACCGATCATAATATTTTGTTGTACTAGATCAACTGATCCTACAATATATGGTCGTTGATCATAAATCCAGTGCAGTTTTAATTGTTTTTCTTTTAATATTCCGTCATTAAGCTCATTCACAATTTTTTCTACATCGTTGGTTAGTCTTACAATATTAGTATCTGCACTTGGTTGTACTCCCAAGAAAATACCATCTTTCCCTAAGAACATTGCAACTGTACTAGCTGTTTCATATCCAAATGAAACTTTAGCAATATCACCAACGGTTACCTTTTGGTCAGCTTTTGAAATAAGGATTCTGCTTTCAATATCTTTTGTAGTAGTGAATTTACTTACAGTTCGAATTCTATAAGCTCTTCTTTGAATATTTTGAATACCTGCAGATACATCAATATTTTCACTTTGCAAAATAGAAATAACTTGAGGAACAGTTAGATTGTATGATGCAAGTTTATTGGTATCAAATACTATTTGCATTTGTTGTTCTCGACCACCTGCGCCCATTGTTCCAGCAACACCATCAACTCTTCTGATAATAGGTTTTACTTCATCTTCAAAAAATGTTTTATAGGTATCAATATGATTTTGATTCTCTGGTTGGGTTTGTAGCATCATCCAAATAACTGGACTAGCACTTGCCGTTTCAATCACTGGTTCATCAACATTACTTGGATACGAACTTACCTCATTGAGTTTGTTTGAAACATCTTGTAATGCTGCTCTTAGATCAGTTCCAAGTTTAAATGTTAAGGTAATCTCTCCAGCATTATCTTTTGATGAAGATTCGTATTCGATCAAGTTATTTAAGCTTTTAAGGGCTTCTTCTTGTTCTTCAATGATCTCTCGTTCAATTTCATGTGGAGTAGCACCTGGCCATCTTGTTGTGATCTTGATCTCTGGTTTGGTTACACTTGGTGTTAACTGGTAAGGTAACTTATCTAAAGAGATAAACCCAAACAGAACAACAATCAAAACCGAAACGATGATCGTAACAGGATTTTTAATTGAAAATTTAATTAAGTCCATTGTTTAGCCTATTTTTCATTAATGATTTTTACTGGTGTGTTAGGAAATACTCTTTCATTCCCTTTACTCACAATCGTCATTCCTGGTTGAAGATTTGGTGATGCAATTGCCACTTGATCATCTACAAATCCAATGATTTGCACTGGAATCATTTGTGCCATCATTTTATCATCAACTATAAATACAACATTTTGACCAAATCGTTTTATAACCGCATCTCTAGGGAGCAATAATCCAGTGGTTTTACCATTTTGTGATAATTGTACTTTTGCTTCTTGCCCTTCATAAACAAACATATCATTTACAGATGCTTTGAATTGAACTGGAAATGTACGAGTTAATTTATCACCATTTGGAATAATAGCACTCAATGTTGCTTGAATATTTTGATTATTAATCATTACATCATAAACATCACCAGTTTTAAGACCATTGACTACTTGTGCAGGAACATTGAAATTAATTTCAATTTTTGAAGTATCTACAATTTTTACCACTGCAGTTCCTGCATTCACCCATTCACCTAATTGAACATTTTTTTCTACAATTGTTCCATTATACGGTGCTTTGATATTTTTTTTGTAGGCTTGGATTTGAAGTTGTTTAAGATTGGCTTCATTAGCTTGTACATTACTTTTTGATGAATTCATTTTCAATAACGCATCATCATATTCTTTTTGTGTGATCGATTTACTATCTAATAATGCTTTATATCGTTCATAATCCTTTGAAGAGTTTTGTGAACTATCTTGTGCACTTTCTAGATTTGCTTTAGCTGCTTTTATTTGCGCATGTAATATATCTGCATCAATTTGTACAAGGGTTTTCCCTTTTTTAACTTTGTCACCCAATTCAAAATTAATCGATTGAACGATCCCAGAATTTTGCGCTGCAATCATAGAACTATTTTTAAAGGCTACAGTTCCTATAAATTCTTGTAAGGGGTTTACTTCACCTTGAACTAATTTAGTTGTTTCAACTAATGAGGGATTTCCTGCACCAAATAAAAAGAGTGTAGAGATCCCTGTAAGTAATAGTTTTTTTATCATCATCTATCCTTGTGTTTTAATTAATTTGTTTGTGATCTTATGCACCATTGGTGCTACAAAAAATACGATTGGAAATGCAAATACAAATGCTTTGTAAAAGGCTTCCATCCACCTAAAGAAAAAATCATCTGGTAATCCAATATTAACAATGGTAATCACCATACTCATAATAAAGCTCATAAATAAAGACATGAAAAAAGAGAATACTAATCGTTGGTATTTTGCTGGGATCATTTTTCTACCTCAAGTATATCAAATAGATTTCCTAAGAATATTTCGCATGTTTTTTTTGCATCAAAATTATCTTGGCTCATTTTCATCAATACGACTCCTTTTTCAAAAGCCATCATCCCTTCAATAAAATTTCTTGCTAAGGATTTGAGTTCATTATTAGCGATTCCTTGCTCAATCATTTGTTCTAATTGATCTTTGAAAAAGCTATGACATTTGGTATTAAATGATTTCATATTAGGATGTTCATCAGATAAAACAATTGAAAGATATTCTTTATATCCATTAAAGTTTTTCATATTTTCTTCAGTGTCATTCATCACAAAATCAAAGAAATAGTATATTTTTTCCCTAGTAGATTGTACATTTTTGATTGTTTCTAAAAAATTGTTATGGTACTGTTCAATATGAATATTGATGATCTCAAATAGTACATCTTCTTTATTTTCGAAATATTCATACACTGTCCCTTTCCCAATTCCTGCAGTTTTTGCAACTTGGGCAACAGTGATATTTTTCATCCCCACTTCATAAATAAGTTCAAAACAAGCTAGAGCGATCTCTCTTCTTTTTTCCTCTTTATTGACTATTTTTGGCAATATTTCTCCCTATTTATTTTACTGACCGACGGTCAGTCATTTATAGAATAGTAGTGGTTTGATACTTAAAAAAGATTTAAACTGACCATTGGTCAAAAAAAATAAAGCAAGATAATTAAAGTTTAGATATAATACATAAAAATATAAGAAAGCAAAGTATGAATAATAAAATAGAACTATTAAGTCCTGCTGGAAATCTTGAAAAATTAAAGATTGCATTTGCCTATGGTGCAGATGCTGTTTATGGTGGTGTAAGCCATTTTAGTTTAAGAATTCGAAGCGGAAAAGAATTTACATTTGAAACATTTAAAGAGGGAATCGATTATGCACATAGTCTTGGAAAAAAAGTTTATGCTACAATCAATGGGTTTCCATTTAATTCTCAAATAGAATTACTGAAAAAACATATCGAAGAGATGGCAAAACTTAAACCTGATGCCTTTATTGTAGCTACTCCTGGAGTAGTTAAACTTTGTCAAGAGATTGCTCCAGAAATACCTTTACATCTTTCAACACAAGCCAATGTTATGAATTATATTGATGCACAAGTCTATTATGATATGGGTGTGAGAAGAATAATCGCTGCAAGAGAAATTAGTCTTAAAGATGTTCAAGAGATCAAAAAAAGATTACCCGATCTTGAAATTGAGGTATTTGTACATGGAAGTATGTGTTTTGCTTATAGTGGTCGATGTTTAATTAGTGCCGTGCAAATGGGAAGAGTACCAAATCGAGGTAGTTGTGCTAATGACTGTCGATTTGAATATACTCTATATGCAGCCAATGAAGATCACAGTACTCTATTTAGACTTGAAGAAGACCCAGGTGTGGGTACATATATCTTTAATGCAAAAGATATGAATTTAGCTAGTCATGTAGATGAAATTTTAGCTAGTGGTGCAGTGGATAGTATAAAGATTGAAGGACGAACTAAATCACCATATTATGCAGCAGTAACAGCCTACACGTATAGAATGGCAATAGATGATTTTGAAGCTGGAAAATTTGAGGCTGACAAATATCAAAAAGAGTTAGCAACAACAAAAAATAGAGGTTTTACAGATGCATATTTGATCCATAAGCCATTTGATAAGCAAGATACTCAAAATCATGAATATGCTTTGAGTAAAGGTAGTTTTGAAGTAAGTGGTTTAGTCACAGAAGATGGTGAACATTTTATGTGTAAATACAAAACCTATCCAGGTGATGAGATAGAGATATTTGCTCCACTTGGATCAATTATAGAAGAGTGTGAAAATGAAATTGGATCAATCTATCTTAAAGATGGATTGTATTACATCAAATTTAAAAAAATTGAAACTGAATCAGGAAAAGAACTGGATTCAGTGCATAGTGGAAATACAAATAAAATAAAACTCCCTGGAAAATTACCATATTTGACCATGTTTAGAGT
>JBNLDA010000066.1:0-11513 GCA_050304095.1 Arcobacteraceae bacterium
CAGAAGGGGAAGCTTTTTTAGAGCATTTAATGATTAGTGATATTGATAGAATTGAAGTGATCAAAGGCGCACAAAGTGGTATTTGGGGATCAAATGCAGTTGCAGGGGTAGTCAATATTATTACAAAACAACCAACTCAAAAACTACAAGCTCATGCAACAGTAGAGGTGGGATCAAATTCAACTAGAAAATACAATATGAGTGTAGCTCAGAAAATTGATAGAGTGAGTTATTATTTAGGAGTTAATCGAATTACAACTGATGGGATATCTGCTGTAACTCCTGTTTATGAAGATCCAAAAGACTTTGAAAGAGATGGATATAAAAATAGAACTATCAATGCAAAATTGGGATTTGATATTACAAATACTACAAAATTAGATTTAGCTCTTACTGATATCGATGCTAAAACACAATATGATGAGAGTCCAAGTTTTGTACCAGTTTTAGATGCAACGCAATATGAATATGATCAAATCCACAATAACAGAATCTATAATATAAAATTGACTCAGAAATTCAATGATAATGATTATGTAGCATTGGATTATCAAAAAAGCACTTTTGATAGACAGATGAATGGTTATAGTACCATTGAGTATAAATCAAGTATAAAAAACTATGGTATAAATTCTAAGATTAATTATCTAGATAATAGTTTTGTGGTATTTGGTGCTCAAAAACAACAAACAATTGATAAAGAAAATGACTATGAGATCAATAATAAAGGTTACTTCATTACCAATTCAAATTCATTTGATAATTTTACAATTACAGAGTCTTTACGTCATGATAAATATAAAGAGTTTGATGATAAAACAACGGGTAAACTTGGAATCAAGTATAATATTGACAAAGATATTTTTGTTAGTGCAAACTATGGTACAGCTTATAAAGCTCCAGTTGTTGATCAATTATTTGGGAAATATTGGGCATGGTGGAGCAGTAGCTGGGTTGTATACGGAAATGAAGATTTAAAACCTGAATTTACAAAAGGATATGATATTTCATTACAATATAAAGATTTTTCAATTACATATTATAACAATAAAGTAAAAGATTTGATCGATTATAATTTAGCAACCTCTTCGTATGATCAAATTGATGGTGAATCAACATTTAAAGGATATGAGCTTAAATATGAAAAAGAGGTTTTAGAAAATCTTTTATTTGGAGCATATTATAATAGAACTTTCGCAAAAGATAGTGATGGAAAGTATTTAGAAAGACGAGCTAGAACTACTGCTGGAGCAAGTTTGGATTATTATGGATTAAGTAACTTTCATTTAGGACTATATGCTAATTATGTTGGAACTCGTTATGATGATGCGGCGCAAGAAAATCAAACAGGACGATATACTTTAATCGATGCAGTGGTAAACTATGAGATCAACAATAACTTTTCTACATATTGTAAAGTAGAGAATTTAATGGATAAAGAGTATCAAGCGGTTCATAACTATGGAGCAAATGATAGAGTAGTAAAAATAGGACTCAATGCAAAATTCTAAATATATTTTACAGTTTAGACCTTTTATTTGGTATAAACTTTACAATTCTTTTTTCTTAGGACTTTCAGTGGGAAGTATATTTATCATATACGCTCCACTGGAACCATCAATCTACTCAGTTGGTGGGATTCTTTTAGCCATTGCAATGTTAGTGGTGGCAAAATTTTATACCAAGATCATGAATATCGATGCATTTTACAAAATATCGATGTTTGTAGAGTTTTTGCTATTAGCTATGATTGCAGTGTTTTTACTATTTTCATATAGCTATATGATGGCATTGCTTATTTATGCAGGGTATCAAGCCACTTTTGCATTTGGCTCCTATTTGATTCGAGCTGAAACAATCTTTTTAAAAAAATCATTAGTGTTAGGTTTTGTAGATGTAGCCAAACAAAAAGGATATTTAGCAGGGATGGCTGGATCGTATCTTTTTTATAAAGTACTTGAATATGGGTTTGAAATAAGTGATTCACAAGATCAAGTCTATTATTTGCACTATCTTTTATTGGGAGTTCAAGCTTTGATTTTGTATTATTTGAACAAGGCTTTTAAAAATGATCAACTTTCTACAACCAGATAATATTGAACAATACTGTACCAATCATATAATTACATTAGATCATTTTGAATCATTATTGTTGCATCATTATGATTTGAAACTTGATCAGTTTGTTTATACCCATTCCCATGATCATGCACTATTAAGTTTATTGACCCATCTAAATATCAAACAAGCAGTTTTTTATACGCCTATTGAAGAACCAGTAGAGTATCTAGGTAAAATTTATTTTGATTATGTAAAGCAAATCGATAGATTGGAAGCTATTGGTCAAATAGTTCCTGAGGGTAGTATCGTGTTTTTTCAAAATCCAAGTTTCCCTGATGGACAATGGTATGATCTAGAAGAGTTATTTGAATACTGGATTGAGCGAAATTGCACGATTATCATTGATGAAACCTATCTACCATTTACAACAAAACAATCACTCTTATCAAAAATAGATCAATACGAAAATCTTTATATCCTTTTTTCACTCAATCAATTTTATGGAAGTGATCAATTTAATACTACGGTGATTGGTTCAAATAAAAGAAATCTACATGATTTGCAATTTAATCACCAGATAACTCCTTATGAGATATCCTATTTATATCATAGTTTTCAAGATCAAAATTTTGCTAAAATATCTCGTGCAGTACATAGTAAACAACGATTATCACTAGAAATGGTACTATCACAAGTAAAACATGTTGAAGAGGTATATAGTTCTTTTACCAATTCTATTTGTGTAAAATTGGATCAAGAATTTGTGGCTAGTTTTGTAAAGATCGATGAAAGTTTTGTATCTTGTGAAAAAAATAGAGTTTATATACCAACTAATAAAAGTGAAATAATGATAAATATATGCAAAAAAATAAAAAGGTGGAGTGATGACAACAATTGAAGTATTGTTAACGGATGGTTTGCATGAGGAACTTGAGATGATCTGTAATGAACTTAATAAAGATCAATCACAAGTGATGATGGAAGCATTGAAAATGTATTTGGATTATTATGATGTGGAAGCAGCCGTAAGACAAGATAGAAATCCAGCAGATGAACCATTGAGTGCAGATGATTTTTATGAAGGGTTGGATATATGAGTTATTTGTCATGGTATGAGGATCATGCTTATAAACATGCAAAACTAATGCAAAAACTAGAACATCTAAGTGATGAAGCAGTGATCGAATATTTTCGTTTTGAAAATATGGTAAAAAATGAGCCAGATTTTTGTCCATTGTATGCGCAGAATTCCCCTTGTCATGATATGGAAGATCTTAATTGTTATTTATGTGCTTGTCCAAATTTTCGTTTTGATGACAGTGAGCCAAAGATCAAAAGTCATTGTTCGATTGACTCTAAAGATGGTAAACTCTTTGAATATGAAGGGATAGTGCATCAAGACTGCTCACACTGTACAGTTCCTCATCATGAAAAATATATTAAACAACATTTTTCAAGAGATTGGAAAGAGATTATGAGGAATGTTCAAACAAAGAAAGATAAAAATAACTTATAAAATAAAGTTTGAATTAATAAATATTCAATTATAATTTTTCCTAATACAATTTAAGGAAAAGTTATGTTGAAGAAATACGTAATTGTAA
Organism: Arcobacteraceae bacterium; assembly: GCA_050304095.1. Classification (GTDB taxonomy): domain Bacteria; phylum Campylobacterota; class Campylobacteria; order Campylobacterales; family Arcobacteraceae; genus JAYEFX01. Next base: position 3,666 of record JBNLDA010000066.1, read on the forward strand.
CACTTTTAAGTGTTCTCGCACTTTGTGCAGATATTATCACTGAAGCACAAAAAACTGTCAAAAGCATAGATACTGCAGTCTTACAAAAAATGCTTGAAGAAAATCCAAATATTCCCCTTATTGATGTTCGGATCAAATCTGATATCGTGAAGCAAGGTGGATATATTCAAGCTAATAAAAATGTAAATATTTCAAGAGACAAATTGGAATTTATGATCAGTAATGAAGTCAATCCTGATGACACGTTTGTTGTGTATTGTTTTGATGGAAAGATCAGTTTACTTGCAGCAAAGCAATTACAAAATATGGGCTATAAAAATGTAGTACATTATAAAGATAGCTATAATGGATGGAGCAAAGCCAATTTACCTACTCGATCACTTGATAGATATCCTGAATCACTTCTTTATTCAAAAGTTCAAGAGGTAGCTCCTGGAGTTTATACTTCTTTGGGAATTACACAACCATATCTTTATGAAAGTTCTGGACATAACAATAATCTTGGATTTGTAATAGGTAATGACTCAGTATTGGTATGGAATGCTGGGACAAACTATTTATTAGCTCAAGCATTGCATTATGAGATAAAAAAGATCACAGACAAACCAGTAAAATATGTTATTCTGGAAAACTCGCAAGGTCATGCAGTATTGGGTTCAAATTATTGGAAAGAACAAGGTGCAACGATAATTTCTCAAGAGATCGCAAAAGGGGAATTAGAAGGTAAAAAACAAAGTATGCCTGAAAGGATGCAAAAAACATTAAGAGATAAATTTATCTTTACTGAAGTGGTCTTACCAGACGAAACATTCAAAGATTCAAAAAGCTTTGATCTTGGTGGTAGAATTGTAGAGGCTCATTATTTTGGATATGCACATGAACATAGTGATATTTGTATTTGGCTTCCTGAAGAGAAAATTCTTTTTGCAGGAGATTTAGCATTTAATAATAGACTGTTACCAATATTTGAGATTACTGAAATTGATAAATGGCTTGAAGCTTGGGAAAGAGTAGAAGAGCTAGAAGCTAAAATCGTTGTTCCAGGACATGGAGATGTTACGGGTATGGATACGGTGCGAAAATATACAAAAGATTATCTAGAGTATTTAAGAGATCAGATTCAAGAAATATTGGATAATGATGGTGATTTAACAGATGCTTATAAAATTGATATGAGTGCGTATGAACATTTAGATACTTATAGGGAATTAGGACGTCAAAATATTGCTAGAGTATTCAAACAAATGGAGTTTTAAAAACAGGGAGATCTCCCTGTTTTTTTAGAATAAGTCAGTTCTTAATACTGCTCCATTACTAGCATTTGTTACTAATGCTCGGTATTGTTTCAACCAACTAGATTTGATCTCTTTTTTGATTGGTTTGAAGTTCGCTTTTCTTTTAGCAATCTCTTCATCAGATAAGTTTACAGATAAAATATAGTTATCTACATCAATATGAATCTCATCACCATCTTCTAGTAGTCCAATCATTCCACCTTCAGCTGCTTCTGGAGATACATGCCCAATAGAAGCTCCTCTTGTAGCTCCACTAAATCTACCATCAGTGATTAATGCAACTTTATCTCCTAGACCCATACCCATGATTAATGAAGTTGGAGCTAACATCTCTTGCATCCCTGGACCACCTTTTGGTCCTTCATATCTAATCACTACTACATCACCAGCTTTTACTTTTCCACCAGTGATCCCAAGGATCGCTTCTGGTTGTCCATCAAAACAAACTGCACGACCAGTAAATACTCTATCCCCTGTGATACCAGCAGTTTTGATTACTGCACCTTCTTGTGCCAAGTTACCATAAAGAATAGCCAATCCACCCACTTGTGAATAAGGATTTTCAATAGTATGAATGATATTGGTATCGGTAATTTTTGCATCAGCAATTTTTTCTAAAATAGTCTCACCAGAGATCGTTGGATTGTCAATAAGAATATCATCGCCTCGTCTTGTCATCTCTTTCATTACGGCATTTACTCCACCAGCTTTATTGATATCTTCCATATGTACTGTACTCAAGCTTGGAGAGATTTTAGCGATGTGTGAAACTTTTTTAGAGATTGTATTAATATCTTTGAGTGAGAAATCTACTTCAGCTTCTTTTGCAATTGCTAACATATGTAATACTGTATTTGAGCTTCCACCCATAGCCATGTCAACAGCAAATGCATTTCGAACAGCATTTTCATTAAGAATATTTCGTACATTGTATTTTTTTCGCTCACTTGCTTCCATTAATGCAATTTCACAAATTCTACGAGCTGCTTTTCTATATAACTCTTCTCGCTCAGGAGTTAAGGCTAAAATAGTTCCATTTCCAGGTAAAGCTATTCCCATTGCTTCCATAAGAGTGTTCATTGAATTTGCAGTGAACATTCCAGAACAACTACCACCACTTGGACAAGCATTACATTCAATATCATATAATTCTTCATCAGTGATCTGTCCAGTTTCATGTTTTCCAACTGCTTCAAATGCTGTTGCTAAATCGATTGGTGTACCATCTTTTGTGTGACCTTTTTGCATTGGTCCACCACTAACAAATACTGTTGGTACATTTACTCGTAATGCACCCATGATCATACCTGGAACGATCTTATCACAATTAGGAATAGCTAACATTGCATCAAGTTTGTGTGCATTCATCACTGTTTCAATTGAGTTGGCAATGATCTCTCGACTTGGTAAAGAGAATAACATCCCATCATGTCCCATAGCAATACCATCATCAACGCCAATGGTATTGAATTCAAATGGTACACATCCCATAGCTCTAATCTCTTCTTTTACAATAGTTGAAACTTTGTCTAAGAAAAAGTGTCCTGGGATGATTTCAATAAATGAGTTTGCAACACCAATAAATGGTTTCCCAAAATCTTCATCTTTTAATCCTGTTGCTCTAAATAACGATCTATGAGGGGCTCTGTCAAACCCTTTTTTTACTTCATCACTTCGCATAAATATCCTTTATGTTGTATCTTTTATTTGAAAGATTATACTGATTTAAGCGTTGGTTTTAGGTTAAAGTTTTTAAATTTTTTCTAAATTTTGCAATTTATTTCAAAAACCCTTTACAAAGAAAATATTTTTGGCTATAATTCCAGTCCATTTAAACAATACCAGATGATAAATCATTGATTTATCGCAATACACGATGCGAGTGTGGCGGAACTGGTAGACGCGCGGGACTTAAAATCCCGTTCCTTTTTTGGAGTGTCGGTTCGATTCCGACCATTCGCACCATAATTTTTTAACAATAACAATTCGTAGTGAGATGGCTGAGTTGGTCGAAAGCACCGGTTTTGAAAACCGGCGAGGTTCACGCCTCCGGGGGTTCGAATCCCCCTCTCACTGCCACTTCTTAATTGATCAACAAATCATTTTCTTTTTCATTGTTGATTACCGGAGGTATAGCAAAGCTGGTAATGCAGTGGATTGCAAATCCGCCATTCGTCGGTTCGAGTCCGGCTACCTCCTCCACAATTTAATCTCAATCAATTTTAAATATACTTATTTTATTTCTATTATGGTATTATTTCGCCAATTTGAAAAAAAGTGCGATTCATTCACCTAACTTATGAAATTAAAACTATAGATTTGATAGTTAGATTATGTTAGCATATAACAAAAAGGAAAGTAAATGGCAGATTTACAAAATGGAACTGTAAAATGGTTCAACAGCGAAAAAGGTTTTGGATTTATTCAACCAGATAATGGTGGAAAAGATTTATTTGTACACTTTAGACAAATCAATAATACTGGATATGGAAGAGTATCTTTAGAAGATGGTCAAAAAGTAACTTTTGAAGTAGGTGAAGGTCAAAAAGGCCCTCAAGCAGAGAATGTAACTGCTTTATAGTCTATTTCATCTTTATAAATAGAAAAGGGAAGATAGATTTACTCTCTTCCTTTTTTTAGGTTTTAAATCACTCTATTTTACTAATTTTATTATCATTTAAATGAAACTAGATTAGAATGTTAATAATTTTAATCTTATGATAAAGAATATCAAATGAAAATCAATACTAATGTAAGTTCACTTATAGCTCAAGAATCTGGAACAAATGTAAATATAAATTTAAGAAATTCATTAGAAAAACTTAGTTCAGGTCTCAGAATCAATAAAGCATCGGATGATGCATCAGGGTTAGCTATAGCAGATAAATTAAGAACTCAAGCAAGTTCATTAGAACAAGCTGTTGATAATGGTAATTCTGCAGTTACTTTATTGCAAATAGCAGATAGAGCTATGGCGGAACAATCAAATATTCTAGATATTATTAAACAAAAGCTCATCCAAGCATCTACGGCTACAACTTCTGCAGAAGGAATGTCAGCTATTGGAAAAGATATTTCTAAATTATTATCACAATTTAATAATATTGCTTCTCAGACAAATTATAATGGTATTTATCTATTACAAGCAGATGGAACAGATACAAATGCTTTAGCAACATTGGCAGGAGCACCTTCTCCAGGAGCAGCTACACAATTAACATTTCAAATGGGTGAAATCTCTACTGATACGATTTCTGGACCTACAACAGTAGAAGCAAATGTTAATGGTATGGGAATATTTTTTCTTAATGATTTATTTTTAGAAGCTAGGGAAGATTTTGTAGCAGCAAATGATGTCTTTCATAATATTACTGGTGCTATATCTACGGTACAAGATTTTATTAGAAACAATTACATGGATGCTGTGGATGAAGCATTAACACAATTAAATACTTGGCGATCTGATTATGGTTCTACTCAAAATCAAGTTGATGCTGCAATTAGAAATATGATGACACAAATTACTAATATTAAAGCTGCAGAATCTGTTATTCGAGATGTTGATTATGCACAGGAATCTGCTAATTTTAATAAACAAAATATTATTGCTCAAGCAAATACATTTGCTTTGAGTCAAGCCAATAATGTATCACAAAATATATTGAGACTACTACAGTAAAGTTTAGTAGTCTTAATCTTTTCATAATGAATATAATACAAATAGATTTTAACGATAGATAGACTCTAAATTTTTAAATAACATAATTTTTTATACATCTTCTAAAGTTCTATATGATATTCTCATTGAATAATTTATCAAATCAGGAACAATATGAATACAACTTCAGTTAAAGGGATATTTACTGCAGCATATAAAGCCGGAGATGCAGTACTGCTTAATGGTTTACATGGAATTGGGAAAACAGACATTGTAAAAAAATGGGCTGAAGAAAATGATTTTCATCTAGAGATACTTTATTTAAGTACACAACAAGTGAGTGATCTTATTGGTATTCCAGAGATTAAAGATGTCTTTAATCATGACAATATAACTATTTGGACAGTACCCTCGTGGCTAGAAAATCTTAAAATGGCTTCAACACAAGGGAAAAAAACTGCTTTGATGCTTGATGAGTTTTCAAGGGCTTCTTTAAATGTTCGGCAAGCAGCATTACAATTGATCTTAGATAGAAAAATACATCAACACAAATTACCTGAACTTTTTGGTAATCAAACATTGATTATCGCCGCAATCAATCCAGATAATGGGTACTATGCAGTAGAGAGTTTGGATCCAGCACTTTTAGATAGATTTTTATCAATTGAGGTTGATGTTGATAGTCATTCATGGATAGAATGGGCCAATGAAAATAAGGTAAATAAGATTGTGGTGAGTTTTATATCTCAACACCCTGATATGTTGCATTTTATTCCTGAATCTGATAGTGATGATAAGCTAGGAGCAACTCCAAGATCATGGGCAAAATTGGCAAAATTTATTGATGATATTGAATCAATTCCTGAAAATCTGCACTATGCGATTATCAGTGGAAAGATAGGAATAACGCTTGCACCAATTTTTTTAGAATTTATGAATAATCAAACAAATGGTAAAGTTTCAATAAAAGATATTGAGATTTTGGCAAAAAAAACATATAAACAAACACACTCTGTTGAACAAGCTGGTTTTGCTATTTCAAAATTGCTACATGATCTGGAGGAAAATGAGATATTGGAGTTAAACAATATCATGATTAGAAAATATGTTGATAAAAATGAAGTTGATGAAAAAATCCCTATGTTGGCAATGCTGTATTCTTTGAGTAAAAATACATTAACTCCATTTTTAGAACAATATCAAAAATCAAATCCATTTGAATATGCTCAAATAGTTCGTACCGATGAAATTCTTAATCATAAACAATTATTTCGTAAAACTGTATGGTAGTTAAATTTACTTTTATCACAATTATTTTATTTTAATAAGTTTTTAAAACCTATTATATGGTAGAAGAGTACACTTAGTTACAATTGTAACATAATAGTTACTTGCATAATATATACTTATAATATATAATTATAGACTTTGATATCAAAGTTTTTTATTGTTTACGTTATTTGTTTTTAAATATCTAGTATATATTATATGGTGTGAAGTTATGAAAAGATTCAAATTGAATTCTACATTTTTCATTGTATTTCTATTTCTTTTACAACACTCTATCTATGCAAAAGATCAACCCATTACGCTAAATCTTAAATGGAAACATCAATTTCAATTTGCTGGTTTTTATATGGCTAAAGAAAAAGGTTTTTATAAAAATCTAGGACTGGATGTTACTATTAATGAATACTCTTCAAGTACTATGGAAGATGTCTTAAAAGGAGAGATTGATTTTGCTGTTGCAGATTCATCAGTATTACATGCAGCATTACTTGGAAAACCTATCGTTTCTTTATTAGCAATTTTTCAAAAATCTCCAAGAGTTTTGGTAAGTTTAAAAGAAAAGAATATTGATACACTTTTAAAAGTACAAAATAAGGTAATCGAGGTGCCTGAATTTACCTCAAGTGTTGCAGAGATCTATGGTACCTTACAATCTAATAATATTAATTTTAAAATCAAAAAAGTCACATTTAGTATTGAAGATTTAATTGCAGGTAAGACGGATATTATTTCCGGATATATATCAAATGAGCCATTTTTACTTAAACAAAGAGGATATGATGTAAACATAATTCGTACAGGTGATTACGGATTTGATGCTTATGGTGATATATTGTATACATCACAAAATTTAGTCAAAACTAAACCAGATTTGGTAGAAAACTTTACAAAAGCTACTATACAAGGTTGGAAATATGCATTAGAAAACATTGAAGAATCAATACAACTTATATTAGATAAATACAACACTCAAAAGAAATCAATAGAAGCGTTACTCTATGAAGCCATAGAATTAAAAAAACTTGCAGGAGATTTGAATAGTTTTGGATATCTTAGTGAACATAAAGTAAAACAGATTGCATTAGGGCATTCGATACTATTTCCCAATAGTAAGAATGATATTCTTAAAGCAATCAATTCTATTTATGAAAAAAATGCTTCTCTAACTTATCATCATGTAAGCCCTTTAAATCTTACTGCTGACGAAAAAGAATATTTGAAAAATCATCCAGTATTGAATGTAGGATATTCTCTTGATTTTAAACCATTACTAATCAAGACTCATAGTGGAGATTATCAAGGTATAGCAGTTGATCTATATGATCTTATTGCTAAAAAGCTAGGAATCTCTTTAAATTATATAATCGATGATTGGAAAAAGATACATCAACTCACAAAAATTGGAGAGATAGATGTGATACCTATGATGAATGCTAATACTGCTAAAAAACTTGGATTACCAATTACCGATGAATTATTTGACCTGCGGGTCTTGGTATATGGAAAACAAAATAGAAATTTAGATATTCAATCCATTGAAGATCTTGTGAATCTTAAAGTAGCATATAATGAAAATATACTTATTTTGAAAAAGTATTTATCCCA
>JBNLDA010000067.1:0-11345 GCA_050304095.1 Arcobacteraceae bacterium
TCATGTCATCCCCACACACCACCTTGGTTTTCTAATTAAATTTGGGTCATGCATAGCAAACCCATACTAGGCTGGTAGGCCAAATTCCAACACAATCTTGGACGTGGATGATCCTAGTTCTGTAGTTTGTATTTATTAAACTTTTCTCAAATTCTTTAATAAATTTTAATTTTTGTCTTTTGTCATTTGTAAATAGTTTGGTATATGTCATAAATTACCCTTGTTATTTAAATAAGTTTTTGATAATATATAATACAAAAAAATGATACAAAGTTTCCTATAATATAGAAGAAAATTATTTAAATAAAGAGTATTTATTAGAGTTTGGAAACATTGCAAATTCTAATAAAAATGATTTCAAAAAATATTCCTTATAAAATTAATGATGTGTTATTGTAGTAAATTTGCTCTAAATGAAACTTAAGATTTTTAATTATCGTACTGGCAAAATAATTGTGAATTTGGCACCTTGAAGATTTTTACCGTCATACTGAAACTCTACATTTTCAACAAATATCGTTCCTTATAGTCCGTTAGTAATGAAAAAATAATATTTTAAATGGATATTTTTTATACAAAATATTTAGAAGAATTTTCTAGCAATTTTTTATAAATATTTTCAAAATCGGTGCTATATACCCTAGTTCCACCTATAGAAGTAATAAAATTTGTATCCCCTAACCATCTTGGAAGCAAATGGTAGTGTACGTGTTCTGCAATTCCTGCGCCACCAGCCTTGCCTAAATTCATCCCTAAATTGACTCCTGCAGCATTCAAGGTATCTTTTAATAAGGCAACACCTTGTTGTACTCTTTTGCTCATTTGTAGCCAAATTTCACTCCCTAAATTTTCTACATTATCTATGTGAATATGTGGGATAACCATAAAATGTCCAGGAGAATATGGATATTTGTTCATTACGACAATACAATATTCATCTCTAAACAATACCCCTAGCTTTTCATCATCTTGTGGATGAGAACTTATATGACAAAATACACATCCCTGAATCTCATCATTTCCTGTTACATATTGTGTTCTCCAAGGTGAATAAAGATGTTCCATATTACTTCCTAAATAAAATTTGGTGCATCATTGGCAAACAATATCAAATCTCCAGATTTTGTATGAATACTCAATGCTTCTTCCATTTTTGATTTATCTTCTAAATAAATCATATTGGCTTTGGTTATAGTCCCTTTAAATGTTTCATAATTCAAACTTCCCGTGACCATCACTAGATCAAAGACTTGATCAATTTCTTGAGCTAATTGAATATTAGCTTCTTGTGTTGATTCAACGATCCCTGGAGTAACAATAACTTTTCTACCATGATGAGTTGAAGCGATTTTTACTGCTTCCAACATCCCTTCTAAATTTCCATTAAAACTATCATCTAATATAATCTTTCCACCAGCTTCCATTTTTTTCAACCGATGATCGACTGGCTTGATTGAGTGTAATGCGATTTTGATCTCTTCTACACTCATACCTAATTCCACTGCACATAAAATAACAGCCGTTAGATTAATTGCATTAAAACTTCCAAGTATTGGAGCATGAAAATGTTCTACTTGACCATGAATCTCAACATCAAACCAAATACCATCAAGATTACTCATTGTAATATTCAAATTATCTGGAAATTTTGTGATCGTATCATAATCTAAAATTGGAACTGAAGTATGCACAAATCCTTTTTTTAGTCTTGGAGATTGTAAGATTTCCATTTTTGTATGAATGATATTATCCAATGTTTTAAAATATTCAATATGTTGCTCTCCGACACTCCCAATAATAGCATACTGAGGGGAAAGAAAATGCGTGATCTCTTCAATATCTCCTTTTGCTCTCGCACCTGCTTCAGCAATATAAACTTGCGCTTCTTTTGGTAAGTCTCTATTCACATCAAGCACAAGTCCAGCAATAGTATTCACGCTTCTAGGGGTCATATAACATCGATATTTTTTATTTAATACTTGATACAAATAGTTTTTAATTGAAGTTTTTCCAAATGAGGCAGTGATCGCTATAATCTTTAGATTTGGAATAGATTCTAGTCTTTTCTTTGCTTGGTTTTTATAGGAAATAAAAAATATCTTTTCTAATGCAAATGAAACTGCATAAGCAACTACTAGAGGTACAATTATCCCTACTACATCACAATTCTCACTTGCTAAACATAAAGCATTGACTGCTAAAGTAACAAACATCAAAATTGCTAAAAATCTTTTTACTCGACCAGTCATTACTAATGCTTTATCAAGTTTTTTATTCCATAAAATAAATGTTGTCATATATAATGCATAAAAATAAATCGCATAATATAATGAGTCTAATAGATAATAAAGAACAATTGGTGTGATAAAATAAGTGATATGCCATCGTACTTTATGGTGTTTGAGGATTACCCTTTCAATTTTATAATTGTACCATTGTAAATTAGTGATTAAATACCATCCCAAAACCATTACTAGGAGTATATTGGTCGTCACTTCCAATATTAAATTAAACATTTTTCTATATCCTTTGCATATCGTAAAAAGAAGTAATGATCACCATCATACTCTTTAAATTGACTATTTTTAATTAAATTATGTATTGTTTTTCCAGAATCCAATGAGGTTGCGGTGTCAGCATTCCCCCAAAAAATATATGTTTCACTTTCACAAGAAGCAAAAATAGAACTAAAATCTTCATTCACAACATTTTTAAATGTTTGATACATCTGCTCACTCATAGTATTCACATCACTACTTCGAAAAGCTTTTGTAAGTTTGGACAATCCAAGAGCATTCATAACCTTGGCTAAAAATATTTTGAATTTTACTTTAAAACTTTTTTTCTCAACAATTCCAGCAGTACTCAGTAAAACAAGTTTTTTAGGTTGCATCAATGTGGCCACTTTTCCACCAAAAGAGTGCCCAAAGATCATTTCAGCATCTATATTCAAACTATGTAAAAATGTTTGTATGATATTTTTATAATCTTGTGTAGTTAAAGCCACATCATTTACAGAATTTCCAAAACCTGGCATATCTATATAAAGATGTTTATAATCAATAAATAAACTGCCAAATGCTTGTTTCATGATATTTTTATTGCTTCCCCATCCATGAAGAAATATCAATGTTTTTTCACAAGTAGGATTAACAAATTCATAAGAGATAGAATAATTGTAATTGTTGTAATTAATTTGCTTTATTGCCATTGTTTATTGTATCAAATTATTGATTGTAATTCTATTACGAATTTTGCACCATTACTTGTGTTCTGAACATTTAACTTTCCATTTAAGTTCTTCACTACAATCATTTTTGTCATATATAATCCAATACCTGTTCCGTGGTCTACTTTAGTGGTGTAATATGGTTCAAAAATACTATCTATTGGCTCAGTTTGAATTCCACCTGCATTATCTTCTATACTGATAAATATCTTATCATCTTTTGATTCAACAACAATTTTAATAAATGGGTCTTCTATTTTATTTTCAATCAATGCATCTTTAGCATTGGAAATGATATTTAACAAAGCTTGTTCCAATTCATTGGCATATCCAACTATTTGAAAATCATCTTTGATACTTGTGATCAACTTTATATTATTTGAGCTTAATGTTGATCCAATAATATGCATAGCTGCTTCAATGATATTTCTTATCTCAAAAGATTCTTTTTGTTTATTTGGTTTAAAAAAACTTCTAAAGTCATCAATAGTTGTAGACATGTAATTCAATAATCGTTCCGATTCTTGAGCCTTTACATTCATAAATTGTTGGTCAAGTTTATTAAGATCATATCGCAATTTTATATTCATAAAGATTGTTGAAAGTTCTGAAATAGGTTGTCTCCATTGATGGGCAATGTTACTTACCATCTCTCCCATAGCAATGAATTTTGATTTTTGCATCAATATCTTTTCTTGATCACTTGCTTTTTTTACCTCTTTTGCTACTTGATCTTGTAAAGAGAGATTAAGTTTTTCAAGTTCTTTTGTTTTTGCAACAACCTCTTTATCTTTTTCATATAAGGTTTTTTCTATTTGTTTTCCAAAAATATAGACTAAGAAAACTGCAAAAAGTGAAACTAAAATAAAAGAAACCATATTTCCTATCATCTGTTTTTTAATGATTTGAAAATATTGTGTTTCTAAGTTTTGAACCAGATCATTAATATCATCTATATATACCCCTTTTGCAACAATCCAATTAAGATTTTTATAGTACTTAAAATATGATATCTTATCTACAATTTCATTGGTTGAAGGTTTTTTATAAGCATATCTTACAAATGACTCCCCATCACGTCTAATCTCTTCTAAAAACTCTTTTCTAAACTTCTTACCTTTAGGATCAGTGTATTCATCAGATAAACCTTTTCCTATTAGATCAGGTCTATTTGGATTGACTAAAAGTGTAGCAAAATCATCCCCACCTTCGATATTTTTGAGCTCATATATAAATATATAATCACTTTTTAATGGATCATATTTTAAAGAATTGATCCAAGAAAGAAGATCCTCTACGATATTTTTATTATTGATATTAGTGTCATAACAATAATCTATCGTTTGAACAATATCATTGATTTGTTGTTTTATTGCTATTTTTTGATTATTTATTTGTTGATCTTTGATTCTTTCTAGCTGATTTTGATATTCGTTGTAAGTATTATGTAAATAAAAAAACGAAATTAATAAACTATTAGATAGAATAATAGCTATGGTTGTAAAAACTATTGTCTTAGCAATGTTTTTATGTTCAAAAAGATGCAAAAGGGTCCTTTATTTATGAGTACAAGTTATATGCAAAAACTCTCTTCTTATTCACTACTTTTTGTAGAAAACGAAGAAGGTATACGTAATAATCTTGAAGAGATTTTATCATTATATTTCAAAAAAGTATATATAGCTGTTGATGGTGAAGATGGATTTGACCAATATGAACAGCATAAACCTGATCTTATTATCACTGATATTAAGATGCCACAACTAACTGGTATAGAGATGATCAAAAGAATTAGGCAATTTGACCAAACAACCGATATTGTAATTATAAGCGCTTATACAGAGCTTGATGATATTCTCACTTCTGTTGAATTAAATCTATTAAAATATATAGTAAAGCCGATCACACAAACAAAACTTGAAGAGATATTTTCAGTATTCTTAAAAAAACATGACAAACAAAAAACTGTTCAATTAGTAGATGATTGCATCTACCATTCTGCTAAAAATTCAATTATTTGCGACAACAAAGAGTATTTTCTTACAAATAAAGAAAACAACTTCATTCAATTACTTCTTGAAAAGAATGCGATTGTTACTTATGACGAAATCGAAGAAAAACTATGGGATGGAAAACCAATGAGTTTAAATGCACTGCGGTTATTCATCAAAAACTTTAGAAAAAAAATCCCAGTTGAATTGATTTTAAATATCCAAAACGAAGGATATTTACTAAAAACGTAATCTTATTTTGTTACATATAGTTACAATAAGATTACATTTTTTTACTTTATTCTTAAACTTACCTTATTATACATAATTGACACATTTTAAAATTCTATAATAAATCATACTTATATATAGAGGAGTTAAAATGAAAAAAATCTTATTAGGAACAGTTGCGGCTGCCGTACTCGCTGTTGGAGCAAATGCAGCAGATTATGTCTTGAAATTTTCACACGTTGTAAGTGAAAATACACCAAAAGGGAAAGCAGCAGTTTACTTTGAAAAAAGATTAGAGGAATTGAGTAAAGGGAGAATTGATGTACAAGTTTATCCATCATCACAACTTTACAATGATAATGATGTAATGAAGGCATTAAAATTAAATTCAGTGCAAATGGCAGCGCCAAGTTTCTCTAAATTTACAAAGATCGTACCTCAATTACAATTGTTTGATTTACCATTTTTATTCAAAGATATGGATCAATTACACAGAGTTCAAGATAGTGCCGTTGGTCAAAAACTTAAAGATATGGTAACAGCAAAAGGTTATGTAGCATTAAACTTTTGGGATAATGCATTCAAACAATTCTCAACATCTAAAGATGAGCCAATTTTATGGCCAAAAGATGCTGAAGGTCAAAAATTCAGAATCATGAGTTCAAAAGTACTAGAAGAGCAATTCAAAGCAGTTGGTGGAAACCCACAAGTTATGCCATTCTCTGAAGTATATTCTGGATTACAACAAGGGGTAATTGATGCGGCAGAAAATCCAATCTCAAACATCTATACTAAAAAATTCCATGAAGTACAAAAGCACATCACGTTGTCAAATCATGGTTACCTAGGTTATCTTGTAGTAATGTCTAAAAAATTCTGGAATGATCTTCCAAAAGATTTACAAGATGCTGTTGTTCAAGCAATGAAAGATGCTACTGAAGAGGAAAGAAAACAAGCAAAACTATTAGATGAAGAACAATTAAAACTTATCGAAGATTATGCAAAACAATCTGGTAAACTTCAAATTCATACTATGAGTGCAGAACAAACACAAGCTTGGAAAGATGCAGTTAAAGTTATCTATCCAGAATTCTATGATGATGATAAAATTGGTAAAGATCTAATTGAAGGTGCTTTAAATACAAAGTAATCCTATGAAGCAATTTTTTATATTTTTAGATAAACTCATTGGATTTATAAATAAAAATATTGCTGCAATTGGTATTAGTGGTGGTGTTGCCATCGCTTTTACCAATGTTGTTGCACGATATTTTTTTGATGCCTCATTTTCATGGGCAGCAGAACTAACCACGTACTTTTTTCTTTGGAGTGTCTTTTTTGGAGCAGCATATTGTTTTAAACAAGATGCACATATCTCAATTGATATTTTATTAAAAAAAGTACCACCAAAGGTAGCAAAAACACTTATGCTTGTCTCTCATACCATCACTTTTGTATTTCTTGCAGCTATTTCCTATTATGGATATGAATATCTCTTACTTGTAAATGAATTGGAAGAAACATCGATCGATTTAGGAATTCCAATGTGGACTGTTTATCTTGTTATTCCTGTATCATTTGCTTTTGGAGCTTTTAGAGTTGCTGAAAAAATCTATTTTCTCATTGTAACTCCAGCAGATAAAGTTGTGCAAATTAGTGAAGCGGAGATGATCTTACAACAAATGAATGAAGGTGAAAATGAAAAGATGTTAAAAGAAGTAGAGAAGAAAACCGGAGGTATGCTATGAGTGTAGCTGTACTTTTTGGTTTATTTGCATTTCTTTTAGTTATTGGAGCACCAATTGCGATCGCTCTTGGTGCAAGTACATTTGCAACATTAGCATTCTTCACTCCTATCAGTCCAATTGAAATATCATCAATGATCTTTGCAAAGATCGAACATTATTCTTTGATGGCAATTCCTATGTTCATTTTAGCTGGACAGTTATTGAGTAAAGGAAGTGCAGCCAACAGAATTATCGAATTTGCAAAATCTATTGTAGGACACCTCCCTGGAGGTCTTCCAATGGCAGCAATTTTTGCTTCAATCATATTTGCAGCCGTATCTGGAAGTTCTCCTGCTACTGTTGTAGCCATTGGTTCAATCATGTTTGGAGCGATTCAAAGTGCTGGATATCCAAAAAAATATGCTATTGGTACAATTTCAACTGCAGGTAGTCTTGGTATTCTCATACCTCCATCAATTGTAATGATCGTATATGGAGTAACTGCTGAACAATCAATTGGAAAGCTATTTATGGCTGGAGTGGTTCCAGGTCTTATGATTGGTGCCATGATGATGGTTGTAACATATATTGGAGCCAAACGACTAGGATTTGAAAGAACTGAACCTGAACCATTTAAAGTTCGATTGAAAAAAATGGGAGAAGCTGCTTGGGCATTGATGACAATAGTAATTGTAATTGGTGGTATCTATGGAGGAATCTTTACTCCTACTGAAGCTGCAGCCGTTGCAGCCACTTGGGCATTTTTTGTTTCTATGTTTATTTATAGAGATATCAAATGGAGTAATCTCTATGCAATTTTCTTAGAATCAGCAAAAACATCTGCAATGATTATGTTTATTATTGCCAATGCAATGTTATTTGCCCATTTCCTAACAATGGAAAACGTCCCACAAATGATTACCAACACACTAATGGAATGGAATGTCGATAAACTCATGTTCTTACTATTAGTCAATATCTTACTGTTCTTTGCTGGGGACTTTATGGAACCAAGTGCAATCATTATGATTATGGTACCTCTTTTACTTCCAGTTGCAACAGCTCTTGGAGTTGATCCAATTCACTTTGGTATCATTGTAACAGTAAATATGGAGCTTGGAATGATTACGCCCCCCGTTGGGCTCAATCTCTTTGTAACTAGTGGTATTACAGGAACGAGCTTAAAAGACGTGATTGTATATTCTTTACCATGGAGTATGACAATTCTGGTGGGACTACTTTTAGTCACCTATATTCCAGAAATCTCTTTATGGCTTCCAAACTTAATGTACGGATACTAAAACTTATATCTATGCCTTTTTTGGCATAGGTATGAAGATTTCAATAAACAATCAAATCTACTTTTCATCAAAACGAGTTTCATTTTCTTCAAAGTATTTTTAATTTTTAATTATCTACGTTACTATTGAAAGGGTACAATTTGATTTTTTTGGAAATAGAGAAATATTATATTGTAGTGTAAAGCAAATGCAACTGTTTGAGTCAAAGACGAGTTTTGCATTTGTAATGAAAAGATGATATTACTCCCAAAAAATATCATCTCTTGTACCGATTTTTTTCGCTTCGTTTTTTTCTAAAAAAAATGAAGAAGAGCTATAGATTATTTCCCTTTCGCAGATTGAATAGTATTTACATAATCATAATTGATCTGTATTTTCTTTGTCGAAGGAAGATTAGTCGCAACTTTTGTAAATAGGTCATTAAAATCTTCAAAGAGATAATTTCCCATACTTCCTGGAATTGAATTGATCTCATTGAGATACACTTCATCATCAATCACAAAGAAATCGCATCTAATGATCGATCCTTCAAATAAAGTATTGTAAATCTTGGCAAAATTTTCTTGTAATTTTTGAATTAATGTTTCAGAAATATCCGCTTTACTAACTCGTTCAGTTCGTGCAAAATCTAAATATTTTTTTTCAAAATCCAAAAATTCATTTTTTTGTGGTTCTTCAACAATCGAATAAATAAACTGATCATTCACTTTAGCCCCAGCCAAATTGTATTCTTTGATATTATTGATAAATGGTTCAATGATAATCGCATCATCAAATTCAAATGCAACATCACATGCATAATCTAATTCTTCTTTAGATTTTACGATACTTACCCCAATACTACTACCAAGCCTTACTGGTTTAATGATCACAGGAAATTGATCAATATTGATCACATCATTTCTTGTATAGTATTCAAAATCAAGCATCTTTACCCCTAAGCTTTGTGCATAGCCTTTGGTCAAAAATTTATTAAAACTTACGTTACAAGCTTCAATTCTAGGACCTACAAATGGGATATTATAAAATTCAAATAATGAAGCTAGGACTCCATCTTCTCCATCACCACCATGTGTCAGATTCAATACTACATCCAATGGTAATTCTTTATTTCCTAAAAATGCCTTTTTATAAAAACCACCTTTTTGAAAAAAGAGTTGATCCTCTTTTTTATATTCACCACTACTAAAAAGCTTTGATTTTATTGTTTGTGTTGGGATATGATACAAATCTCTATTTTGATCTATAAATATATATGTTAGTTGATGTTTTAATACGTCTTTCATTGCTATTGAACTAACAATACTAATTTCATGTTCATAACTTTGTGCACCAAAGATTATTGCGATATTCATAAGTTTCCTATTTTTGTAATTTTTTTAATGCTTGTTTTACTAACTCACCAGTTGTCTCAGCACTACAACTAGCCAACGCTTTATTGATAACGTCTTTTTTAAATCCAAGTGATTCCAATGCCATCATTGCTTCACCATGACTTGCACTTGAATTCGAAGATGAATCATCACTGGCATCTATTACTATACCACTTAGTTCTACTAAAATTCTACTAGCCCCTTTTGGACCGATTCCAGGCACTTTTTTAAGCATAGATACATCATTAGAGCTAACAATTTGTGCAAAACTTTCTGGAGTAAATGTTGAACAAATAGCTAAAGCTACTTTTGGTCCAACTCCATTGATTTTGATTAATGTGTCAAAGATTTTCTTCTCATTAAGATCAAAAAAACCATATAAAGTATGTGCATCTTCTCGAATTATTTGTGTTGTATGTAATTTAGTTTTATCTGTTGTTATTTTAGCACTACTGTTAAGTGAAACAAAAATTTCGTACGTTATACCATTAACATTTAAATGAACTAAAGTTGGTTCTTTTCTTTCTATTTTACCTTCAATTGCAACTATCATTATTTTTCCATTTTTTCACATATTTTACATATTTTAAAGTTTGGTAGTATATAATAAGCTAACTTAAAAATTTAAGGATACATATGCTTGAGTTTATAACTAAAAAAATTAGTAATAAAATTATATTTTCATTATTTATTTTAATGACACTTAGTAATATTGCAATTATATATAATACGGTAAGTACAATTCATGATGATGGTATAAAAAATACTAAACAAAATCTTCATATGCTTAATTCAGCGATCTTTCAAAGTCTTAGAAATGCAATGAACAGTGGTGATCCAGCAATCATTCAAAAGGCTGAAGAGGAAGCAAGAGGCATCAATGGTGTCACAAACCTTACTATTGCAAAAAGTCAAGGACTTATTGAACTGTATTCTCCTGACACAAAATACACAACAGATACAACAATACTTTCTACCTTTAAAACAAAAAAAGAGCAAATCATAGAAAAAGAAGATGGTGGTATTCACGCATTACGACTTATCAAACCAATGGTCGCTACCCAAGAGTGTTTAATGTGTCATGCTAATCAAGCTGAAGGCGATGTAATTGGTGTAATGGATTTAACATTCTCACTTAATCAATCTGATGAGAGTATTAAAGATGTTATGATCTCTATTCTTATTATCTCAACTGTACTTGGGTGGATCACTCTTGGTATTATTTTCTTTGTTGTTAGAAGTGCAACTAAACCTATTCAAGCTCTTAAAGAAGGATTCCAAAAACTTATTGATTCAAATGATTCAAATATCAAACTTGAAGTTCAGTCAAAAGATGAAATTGGTGAAGTAGCTGAATTATTCAATCAATATATGGATAAAGTCAACGAAGGACTCAAAGTTGATGCGCAAGTAATTGAAGAGGCCAATGATATTCTAGAAAAAACTGGAAATGGATTCTTTGTTTATAGTGTTCAAAATAAAGCACACAATCC
>JBNLDA010000068.1:0-11329 GCA_050304095.1 Arcobacteraceae bacterium
CGGGGATGATTGGTGATATATTCATAATCTCTTCAGTTGTCATATTTGTTCCTTTCCTGGTAATGAAAATATAGTGGCTCCAACATTTGCTTCACTTACAAGTGAACGAATAGGGCTAAATAATTGTGTTCCCATTCCATATTTTTGTATATTTGGTTTATTGATGATTCTTTTTTCTAGTATTGAATCTTCTACCTCTAACTTAATCGTTCCTTTTTCTATATCTAATGTAATGATATCACCGTTTTCAATTTTGGCTATCATTCCATCATTAGATGCTTCAGGTGTGAGATGGATGGCACTAGGAACTTTTCCAGAAGCCCCAGACATTCTTCCATCAGTGATTAATCCTACTTTGTATCCTTTGTCTTGTAATACACCAAGAGCTGGTAATAATCCATGCAGTTCAGGCATACCATTTGCTTTTGGTCCTTGATATCGTACTACTGCTATAAAGTCTTTATTGAGTTCATTGTTTTTAAATGTAGTTTGCAATGCTTCTTGCGATTCAAATACAATGGCAGGAGCTGTAATTTGTAATTGTTCTTTTTTGAGAGCAGATGTTTTTACAATAGCTTCACCTATATTTCCTTTAAGAACTTTGATCCCACCTTGTGTATCAAAAGGTTTTTCAGTCGTTGAAATCACATTATCATTTTTTGAGATTAGACTTGCTGATTCAAAACTCACTGTATTGTCGTTTAAAGTTGGCTCTACTGCATAATTCTCCAAACCATAACCTACAACTGTATTGACATCATTGTGTACCAATCCAGCTTTTAAAAGTTGAGCAATCACGACACCCATGCCACCAGCATCTCTAAAATGATTTACATCAGCACTACCATTAGGATACATTTTGCATAATAGTGGAGTGACTTTTGATATAGCATCAAAATCATCCCAATTTAGAATGATTCCTGCTTGTGCTGCCATAGCTATTAAGTGGATGGTATGATTGGTTGATCCACCTGTAGCCATAAGCCCAACGATAGCATTGACAAAACTTTTTTCATCTATCATATCTGCTAAGGCTAATGGTTTTTCAGATTTTATTTGTTCGTATAGCTTTATAGTGGCTAATTGTGTTAGTTTATCTCTAAAAAGTGTATTGGCATTGATAAATGAGCTATTAGGAAGTTGCATCCCCATCATTTCCATGAGCATTTGATTTGAGTTTGCTGTCCCATAAAAGGTACAAGTACCGCATGAATGATAGCTTTGTGTTTCAGCTTTAAGTAATTCCTCTTCGCCAATATTGCCTTTTGCAAATTCTTGACGTATATGTGCTTTGTCTGAATTAGAAATTCCTGATGGCATTGGACCACTAGGAATAAATATTGATGGTAAGTGTCCAAAAGAAAACGCCCCCATCAATAATCCTGGAACGATCTTATCGCAAACTCCAAGATAAATAGCTCCATCATAAACATTGTGAGCTAAGCCAATCGCAGTCCCCATAGCAATATTATCTCTGCTAAAAAGGCTTAATTCCATCCCTTTTTGAGATTGTGTTACACCATCACACATTGCTGGAACGCTACCAGCTACTTGTGCAGTTGCATGAAATGATGACAAAGTTTTTTTAATGAGCGCTGGATAATGTTTAAAGGGCTCATGTGCAGACAACATATCGTTATAAGCGGTTACTATCGCAATATTTGGATTATGCTCAATGCTTAAAGATTGTTTTTCATCTTCATTCATAGGAGCAACAGCATGAGCAATGTTACTACAACTCAAATGAATTCGTGAGTTTTTAACTTCTTCAATTCTTTGAAGATAGATTTCTCTTGTTTTTTTAGATCTATTTATGATGTTTTGGGTTACAGTTTTAATGATTGGGTTCATTTGCAATATACCTCAATTTCTTTTTGTTCAAATACACTTGCAATGGGATAGGTGAACTTATCTTTTGTTTGCATTGCTTTATTGAATATTTCTAATTTTTTATCACCCTCAAAATGAAGGTAAATCTTACTACTATTTATAATACTAGGGAGTGTTAAACTAATTCTATCATAAGCAGCTGTATTTGGAATTATATGGATACAAGGCTGTGGATTATTTAAATCATAAGCTAAAGGTAGTTTTTCATTATTTGGAAAAAGTGAAGCAGTGTGTCCATCTTCCCCCATTCCTAATATAACAATATCTATAGGGGTTAGTGAACCTATCAATTCATTTGCATAATTAATAGCAGCATCAATATTTTTAGATTGATTATACAAAGGAAAGAATTTTGCTTTTTTAGCATAGTTTTGTAATAGATTTTCTTGAATTAATTTAACATTACTATCATTAGAATCATGTTCTACCATTCTCTCATCACATTGTGTAATAGTTACCTTTTCCCAAGGCAAATCTAGTTTCGACAATTCTTGAAATAAAGGTTCTGGTGTTGACCCACCAGATACTGCAATACTCACTTCACCTTTTTGCTCAATTGTAGTGTTGATCTCATTGGCTATTTGGGCACTTAATTTTGCTATAAGTGCTTCTTGAGAATCAAATCTATTCATCATACCAGCTTCTTCCACCTTTTGCTATAAGTTGTACGGCTGCACTTGGTCCATCAGTACCCGCTGGATATGTTTTCATAGTACTTTGATTCTCTTTCCAACCTTCAATAATAGCATCTGCCCATTTCCAAGCTTCTTCAACTTCATCAAGTCTCATAAATAGTGTTGGATTATTTTGAATCACATCTAAAAGTAATCTCTCATACGCTTCAGGTTTTCTATGTTCTTTATTGTGTGAAGCGTTTAACTCTAGATTTACCTCTTGTAAATGCATGGTTGCACTTACTCCTGGGATTTTATTCATCATTTTTAATGTGATACTTTCTTTTGGTTGTAAAGATATTACAAGCTTATTCTCACACAAACATTTCCCTCCATTTGGAAAAATAGAGTGGGGAACAGATTTGAATTGAATAACGATTTCGGAGTTCTTTTCTCTCATGCGTTTTCCACTTCGTATATAAAATGGAACACCATTCCATCGCCAGTTATCTATATCTACTCTCATAGCTGCAAAAGTTTCAGTAGTACTGTTTTCTACTCCATCACCTTCTAAATATCCAGGGACCTCTTTGCCTTCACTGACTCCTCTTGTGTATTGAGCTCGGACTGTTTTAGTGGCTATATCAGAGGCATTCATTTTTCGAATAGATCGTAATACTTTTACTTTTTCATCTCTAACATTATTGGCATCAAGCGAACATGGTGGCTCCATCGCTACGAGACATAATAATTGCATTAAGTGGTTTTGGATCATATCTCGTAAAGCACCATATTGGTCATAATAACCCCATCGACCTTCAACACCAACACTTTCTGCCACAGTGATTTGTATATGGTCAATATCTCTTGAACCCCATAATGGCATAAAAATACGATTTGAAAAACGTAGAGCCATGATATTTTGTACGGTATCTTTACCTAAATAGTGATCAATTCTAAAGATTTGTGATTCTTCAAAAAATTGTAATACTTGATTATTAATCTGTCTTGATGTAACTAAACTTTTTCCAAGTGGTTTTTCTAACACCACACGTGTATTTTCTGTAATAAGATCATGATTTGCCAGTGATTGGCAGATTGTACCAAAAAAATCTGGTGCAGTTGAGAGATAATTGATTCTATCTCTATCAGGTTGTTCATCAAGTAAAAATTTTAGATTTTTGTAGCTCTCTTCTTCATTGAAATCAATATGAGCTACATAAAGTTGATTTTTAAATTCTTGAAAAAATTCTGGATCAAATTTATCAATGATCATAAATTCATTCAGTTTTTCTTCACATAGATCAATGTGATCATCTCTAGAGATAGGAGTTCTAGAGATACTAATAATTCGACTCTCACTATCAATATATCCTAAAAGTCTTAAGTGATATAGTGCAGGCATGAGCTTTCTAAATGCCAGATCACCATGACCACCGAAAATGATAATATCGCATTGATGAGAGAGAGGATACATAATTATTTCTTTTCTAAATCATAAAAATAGTTTGTAGCTTCAACAAAACCGTCTACACTACCACAATCAAATCTTTTTCCTTTGAACTTATAAGCCAATACCATACCATTTTTTGCTTGAGTACACAAGGCATCAGTGATTTGTAATTCACCATTTTTACCAGGTTTTGTATTTTGAATTACGTCAAACATATCTGGAGTTAAGATATATCGTCCAATAACTGCTAAATTTGATGGAGCTTTATCATTGTCTGGTTTTTCTACCATGTTCGATACCATAAATACACCATCTTCCATTGGTTTCCCCTCAATAACACCATATTTGTGTACATCTTCATTAGGAACTTCCATACATGCTACAATACAACATTTGTATTTCTCATAAAGTTTTACCATTTGTTGTAAAACTCCATCTCCATCAGGATTGACACAAAGGTCATCGGCTAAAATTACTGCAAATGGATCAGTATCACCAGTTAATACTTTTCCTTTATATATTGCATCCCCGAGACCTTTCATCTCGTTTTGTCGTGTATAAGTAAATGTGCATTTATCAATGATATTTCTAATATCTGCAAGCATTTCTTCTTTTGAACTACCTTGAATTTGGTGCTCTAACTCATATGAAATATCAAAATGATCTGTGATTGCTCTTTTTCCTCTACCTGTGATCACAGCCATAACATCACAACCAGCTTCCATAGCTTCTTCAACTCCATATTGAATCAATGGTTTCGTTAAAATTGGTAACATCTCTTTTGGCATCGCCTTTGTTGCAGGTAAAAACCTCGTTCCGTATCCAGCAGCTGGGAATAAACATTTTTTTATCATTTTTTCTTTCCTTTATTTAATTTATAGTGTCCCTTTAAGCCACATCATTTGATAAGGCTCAAGAGTGATTTTATGGTCATTAATAGATGTAGAGGTAAGTATATCTTCTAATGGTAACATTATGTTTGCAGGTATTTCACACTCAACAATTTTATCAGAAAAATTGTGAATAGCAAGTATGTGTTCATGATCTCTATCACATGTTTGATTGACTGCAAATAAGTTTTCTCCTAAATCTAAAAAATCAAATTTACCAAATGGATTGAATGCAGCTTCATTGATCCGAATTGAGATCAATCTCTTGTAACTGTCAAACACCGATTTTGGTAGAGTTCCTTGTGTATTTAACTCTTTTTCAAGCCAGTCAATATTGAATTTTTCTCTATTAATCGATCGATTGATCCCTGAGTGTTTTACTCCATCATGGTAGTTTTGTGAACCAACAAGAGAATGAAAATATATACCAGGAACTCCAGGCATCGCTAATACCGTTGCTTGAGCTACTAACATTCGTTTTAATCTCATTTGCATTGGTTCATTAGGGTGCGTTAGTGCATCAATATAACTACAGTTAAGCTCATATGGAGTTTGACTTCCATCTGATTCGGCTCTGTAGGAAACTAATCCACCATGATCCTTCACTGTATCAACTATATTTTGTACCTCTTCATCACTTAATATCTCTTTTATTGGACGTAAGCCAATTCCATCATGACTGGCTGTAAAATTAAAGAAACAGACTTTATTGCTAGGGAGTGTTAATGTTTTCGCCCAAGAGGTGAGGGTAGTTGTATTTTGTGTTAAAATTGAATGTAATAGTAATGGCGGTAACGCAAAATTGTATACCATCTGTGCTTCATCATCTCCACTTCCAAAATATGATACATTTTCATGATGTGGTACATTTGTTTCGGTGATAATAATTACTTCAGGTGCTACTTCATGTAGAACTTCTCTCATTAATTGAATAAGTTCATGCGTTTGAGGTAAATGCACACATTCCGATCCAATCTCTTTCCATATAAAAGCAATCGCATCTAGTCGAATGAGTGTCGCACCTTTTTCAATATAGTAGAATAGGGCATCCAATACATTTCTAAGTACTCTGTGGTTTTGATAGTTGAGATCAACTTGGTCTTTACTAAAAGTGGTCCATATGTTGTGAATTTTTCCATCTTTGTCTGTAAAT
Source organism: Arcobacteraceae bacterium (assembly GCA_050304095.1). GTDB lineage: Bacteria > Campylobacterota > Campylobacteria > Campylobacterales > Arcobacteraceae > JAYEFX01. The sequence goes on from JBNLDA010000068.1 coordinate 6,001, forward strand.
TCACTCAATAGTGGCGTAGCTCTAGGGCGAACAACTTGTGAAAGATCAGTGGCTGGATCAACATCAATAAAAAAGTCTTTGAAGTATTGATCTCCATTTAAAAATGCTGTAAACCAATCAGAAAATTGGGAGATATGATTGATCACTCCATCTACCATCAATCGATAATCAGCACTAATACTTTCAATCTCTCTCCATGAACCCATATGGGGATCAACGGCACTATAATTTACTACTGAAAATCCATCATCTGATGAAGAGGGATAAAATGGCAATATATGGATTGAGTTAATTACCCCTTTAAGGTGATTGTCCATAAATTCTTTAAGTGTGTGTAATGAAGCATCATGATGTTTACTTAATTGATCGCCATAAGTGATCAAAATAACATCTTTTTGGCTCAAATGATACTCTTGAGATTTGATTCTTTGTTTATATTTGAAAATGAGATCAATAATATCATTGACTGCACGTTGCGCGATCTCTGGAGGATAGAGCTTGTGTAATCTTTGATTGATGCTATGTTCAGGATCGGAAATATGCAATTTACTCATTGTCTATTGTCCTCTTGAACTGCTTGATAAAATCTCTCTGAAAATTCTGGAAGAACTGATCGAACAGTAATCCATGGTGAAAGTGATGGAACTCCCATAGGATCATCATAGAACTCTTTGCTTGCAGCTTTTATCGATTCTTGAAATGTTTCAACTGCAGTGATCTCTTTTTCACGATTATATTCTAAACCATTAATCTTGCTTAATGCGTTGTATTTTGAAATTTCAAATCTTGATTGTTGGAAATAAGTTGCTAATAGTGTTTTAAATGAACTTTCAGAAAATACTGTTCCCTCTTGCGCCATAACTCTAAATATTGTTTTTGCAATATCATTAGCCATTTTATAGATACCATTGTTTTGTTTATTTGAACCCAAATCTTGATGTTTATGTTCATAAGTATCCATGATCTCTGTTTGACAGATTCTTTTATTTGAAGTGTTTTTATATACTTCACTTAATGTCGATACTTCTAATCCCCATGTTGGAGAGATAGCAATACCTCGACCAAGTGATCTTATAAATGAAAACTCTCCAGATAATGAATATCTAAAACTATCCATATATCTTAAATACTTGCTTGATCCAAATACAGTTTTTAATGAATGCATCAAAGGGGTATACAATAATCTTGTAGCTCGTCCATGCAATTTATTTGTTACTCTTGAATAATATCCTTTATTAAATTCAAAATCTAATGCTGGGTGCACAATTGGATAAAAAAGTCTTGCTGGAACTTCTCTAGAATAATTGACAATATCGCAATCATGTAAAGCAAACGCATAAGCGTGTTGATCTGTGAGACCATAACCAAGCATAGTCCATACATTTCTTCCTTTTCCAGGCGTTTTAAGACCCGGAAAGCCTTCATGGGTCAATTCATCATAAATCGCTTGAATTCTTGGACCGTCATTCCATAATACATCAACTTTACAAGGCATATCTGACATCAATTGTTTCACTTCTTCAAATTGTTCTTGAGTAGCTTGATCAAGACCTAGGATGATTTTGTAAAGGTATTTTACCCCTTTTAACTCTTCTATGATCTTGTGCATCGCAGGAGTTTCAAATTCTGAATAAAGAGCTGGAAGAAGTAAAACCATTCTTCTTCTTTTACCAAATTCCATAAGTTCTTCTTCTAAATCCTCTAAAGGTCTGCCCCCTAGATTTTGTAAAGTTGTGATTACACCATTTTGAAAAAAATCAGCCATTTATGTTTCCTTGTTTTAAAGTTGAGTCGAAATAGACCATTACAATATCTAACATATTGTTGTGCGTTGGTCCTGTAATAAGTAGTTCATCTGTTTTTTTGAAAAAACCATTTGAATCGAAATTATCAATATAGTGTTTCCAATTAAGATGTCTCGCTTTAGTGTTTACAATACTGTGCATATCAATTAAAGCTCCTGCAGCTTGTGTGTTGCCATCGATTCCGTCAGTTGCTCCACAAAGTACGGCAACATCTTTTGTGCCATCTAGTTTATCTAGAATCAGTAATGCTAAATGTTGGTTTCGTCCACCATGTCCGTCTCCAGTCACTTTTACAGTTGCTTCACCACCAAATAAAAAGCAATGTTTATTACCTTGGTAATTATTGATAAAATCTGTAATATTGGATGCAACTATATTCACATCACCTTCAATTGGTTGTTCCATAATAGTTGCTTGAATACCTTTATGTTCTAATAGACTTTTTGTTTTCTCTAACACAATACTATTAGAACCTAAAACATGATGAACAATATTAGGATTTGGTTCTTTTGGTGTTTCACTTAGAGGTTGTTCAATTAAAAATTTTTGTACTGCTTTTGGAATTTTGTCAAATAATTGAAATTCATTAAGATAATCAATTGCATTTTGATACGTTGTATTATCACAATATAATGGACCAGAACCAATAGCACCTAGATCATTTTCCAATACATCAGATAATACTAACACAATACCTTTTGCTTTCGTAAATTGTCCTAATCTGCCACCTTTAACCAAAGAGATGTGTTTTCTAACACAATTAATCGCTTCAATAGGCATTGCTCCTTGGATCATAATATTGGTTGTTTTTTGAAAATCATCAAGAGAGATTCCCGAAGCTGGTAATTCTACTAACGCAGAATTTCCACCTGAAAGCAAATAGATAAAGAAATCATCTTCATTTAAATTGCTTAACACTTCAATAAGAGTTTTCCCAGCTATTATAGAATTAGTTGAAGGAATAGGGTGTGTGCTTTTTATATAGTTTATATTTTTATTTTTTAAATAGTTTGTATAAGGTCCAACTAAACAGCATTGTTCAATATGTGCATCTAATAGCGTCAATGTTGCTTCAGCCATAGGAAGGACTGCTTTTCCTGATCCTAGAAGTGTGATCTTTTCTGGTAATTCATAAGTAGTATCATTTATTGTTAAACTATTTCCGTAAAGAGAAACTGATTGTTCAATAAGTTTATTGGGATGCAATTGATCTAATAACGTTTCAAACGTTTTTTGTAAAGTTTTTTTAGGCATTAAAAATCCCTTTTAAAGATTTATTCCAGCCTTTTGGACCAGAAAATGGTGCTTTGATTAATTTATGATTTGAATAATCAATATAAGTGTCGTCATATTGTTTTACTAATATAGGTATGTCAACACAATCCAGCATAGTGAGATCGTTAAAACTATCTCCTAAAGCAATTGAATGAAAATGGGTATTGAATTTTTCATTATAATATTTAATAAGATATTTTACAGCATTTGCTTTATCTTGTCCTTTGGTGATCAGATGGTAAAATCTCCCACCTTTAACAATATCAAATCCATCATTGTTTGCTAGATTTTTAAGTTTTTCTAGATTTTGTTCCTCTTCAAATATAAATGGTTCACTGTAGGTTCGTTGTTTTGCCATGGTTGCATCAGTGAATGTAAGTCCTGTATGTTCTGCAATTTCTTCTACACTCATTTGATGAAAACCAGTCATTGAAAAATCTTGTGAATATTTATTGAAAGCTAGAAGTGTTTGATCATAAGTAAACCCTAGATCAATTTGTTTATAGGAATCATCATGAGGAATAAATATTCCAGCACCATTTTCAACTACAAAAGGTGCTTTTATATTGAGTTTCTTTTGTAGCTGAATAACTTCAGGTTTTGTTTTACTTGTAACTATTATTAAGTCTATAGAATTATTTTTGATAAAGTTGAGCATCTCATTTGCTTCATCAAAGCTATACGTTTTATGATCGAGTAAAGTTCCATCCAAATCTGTGAAAATAATTGTGTTTTTTGTTTCTTGTGTTTCTAACATAGCAGTAGTATAGCATGTAAGAGATACAAAAATGTAATATTGATTGTATAATTAGTATACAATTGTAATATTTATATTATATACAAAGTATTATAAATTATAATATTTATTTAGCTTCAACTGTGCATTTATCACTACTTAGACATGTAGAGATAGTTAAGTCTTCACATATATTTGTATCTAAAAGTTGATTGATTTTTTCTATATCAAATCCACACATTTTATATTCACCAATTTCTAGTAGAGGTCGCTTAATAAGTATTGGTTCACTGCACATTAATTCAATCAATTCTTCTTTAGATAAATTGTTGATATCAACACTTTTATTTTTAATTTGTGGTGCAAAGGGATTGATCATCGCTTCTTTTTGAAGTCCTTTGAAAAAAGTTTGCAATGTTTCTTTCTCCCATGATTGATCTAATAACGATTTTGTTTGAAATGATAGTCCATGGGTTTGTAATAGTTTTTTTTGTCTTGCATTTCCAGCACATCCTGTTTTTTCATAAAATACGATATGGTATCTATTGGTTGTAAATTGCATATTTTCTCCTAATTCATATATGGAATATCAAGCATAGCATCTCTATCACTCGCACTAAAGTCATAAGATGTATCAATAGTAAGTTTTTCTAATTGCTTTTCAATCAGTACGGTTTGTAGTTTATGATATTCATTACTACTAAGATTTAACTCTATTTGTGATTTGTAATAGGTTAGTATAATTGGATGTATTGTATTTTGATTGTTTAAAAGTTTTTCCAATAAATTTTTGATTTGTGTTATATCAAAATCTTCAACTTTTTGAAGTTTTCTTACCAAATTTCGTACAAATTGTTTTGTATGATACATTTCACTCATATATAGTAATTGAGATGCTGCATATATATCTGCAGTTTTTTCAGAATAATTGTACAAATATCGAAAATGTTCACATACAATTTCAATATATTGAGGATAGTTTTTTAAAACAAAAACGAGTTCTTTTAAATCACCATCCATAAGTACTTGAAAAAGTGTTGCAGTTCGTTTTTGTATCTTTTCCCAATGTCCACCATCAGTGTTATTGAGTTCACCTAAAAAACGTTCATAATTCTCTAAATTGTATTGCGCTTCCATCAACGCATATATGCAAATTTTATACCAAAATCATTTTTTATTGATAAGATAAACTGAATATATCAGTATTGCTCCACCAATTATTGTGGTTAGGTGTGGAATTTCATCTAAAAATATATTAGAAGAGACCACGGCCACTAAAGGAACTAAAAAGATATATGATGAAGCATGACTAGCTCCCATATGGCTTGAGGCATAAAAGTAAAAGGTGGTTGCTATTCCACTGGTTATAACTGTAGTAAAAATGATATTAAGCCAAAAAATAAGATCAAAACTCAATGTTTGAATCACGGAATCTACTGAACCAAAGAATATTAAAGTGATCAATGAAGAACTAAAATATAAATAAACAGTAAATACAATTGGATTGATAAGT
>JBNLDA010000069.1:0-10985 GCA_050304095.1 Arcobacteraceae bacterium
CTGATTCGATAGTAGTTGACCTTTTCATCCAAGATAAAGTTTGTTATGGTGTACAAATTCGAACAGGTGAAAAAATCAGACGCGTATATTCTCATAATACTATTATCGCTAGTGGAGGCGTTGGGTCAATTTATCGATATCATACCAACTCTACAACTATTGCAGGTGATCTTCAAGGAATATGTCTTGAAAAAGGTGTAGAGCTAAAAGATATGGAGATGATGCAATTCCATCCTACGGTTTTTGTGGATACGAATTTTGCAAGAAAACCTCTTTTGAGCGAAGCATTAAGAGGTGAGGGTGCTGAGATCGAAGATGAAGAGGGTGAACGCTTTTTATTCAAATATCATAAAGATGGAGAATTGGCTCCAAGAGATGTGGTAAGTCGTGCTCTATTTGATCATCATAGCAAAACAGGATCAAAGATCTATTTGTCATTTAAAAATTTCGATAAAGAATCTTTTAAAAAACGATTTCCAAATATTTATGCAAATTTAAAAGAGCTTGGATTTGAATTACCATTTGAGAGAGTTCCAATTTCTCCAGCATTTCACTATAGTATGGGAGGAATTCCAACAGACTTAAATGGTTTAGTTGAGGGTTTTGAAAATCTTTATGCAGTGGGAGAAGTGGCACGAACAGGTGTTCATGGAGCGAATCGATTAGCTTCTAATTCACTTTTAGAAGGATTGGTTTTTTCAAAATTAGCGGTGATGCATTCATTTGAAAAAAATTATAAAATAGAATTGGAAAATTATAAAATAAGACATAAAGTTTATTTATTACAAAAGCCAGGTGATAAAGCAATCAAAAATGAGTTGAGAGATTTGATGTGGAAAAATGCAGGAATTGTTCGAAAGCAGCATGAATTAATCGATGCGCTCGAAGAAGTGGAAAACTTTCTGAAAGAGGATGTAGGAAGATTGTTATTTTTAAGGTTGCTTACGGCAAAATCTATTTTAGAATCGGCGATTCAGAGAAAAGAATCGGTTGGCGCTCATTACAAAGTAGTTTAATTTTATAAAGGGAGGGGAAATGCTGAAAGGCTTTTTATTACTCATGGTTTCAATTTCAGGTTTATTTGGAAGTACTGGAGGAGGAGATGCGATGACTCCACCAGATTTAACTTTTCCTTGGATAGGTATTGCATCATTGATTATATTTGTGATCGGTTATTATTTTGTTGCTATGGAGGAAAAATACCATATTGACAAAGCAAAACCAGCATTGTTAACTGGTACATTCCTATTTATGTTAATTGCATCGTATTATGCTATGAATGGTTTGAGCATGGATTTAGTTCATACTCAGGTTCAACATTTGATTTTGGAAATTGCTGAGATTTTCTTTTTCTTATTCGTTGCGATGACTTATATTGAATCTATGATCCATATGGGTGTATTTGATAGAATGAAATATAATCTTGTTTCAAAAGGGTATACGTATAGAAAACTTTTCTGGGTAACTGGATTTTTAGCATTCTTTATTTCACCAATTGCAGATAACTTAACGACTGCTTTGATTCTTTCAACAGTATTAATTACTATTGAAAGAGAAAAGAAAGAATTTTTAGTACCTGGTGCAATCAATATTGTTGTTGCAGCTAATGCTGGTGGTGCATGGTCACCATTTGGAGATATTACAACACTTATGGCTTGGACTGCAGGAAAAGGAACATTTACTGATTTCTTATTCTTGTTCCCTGCCGCAATTTTAGGATATTTGGCAACAGCATTTATTCTTTCAAGAGTGGTTCCAGATACGAAACCAGATTTTGATGCTGCTAGTGAGAAAAAACCAGAATTAATGACAGGGGCTAATGTTGTAATTGGCCTTGGGGTATTAACAATAGTGTGTGCAGTTGTAGGGCATCAAGTTTTACACGTTCCAGCAATGTGGGGTATGATGTTTGGTTTATCACTTTTGAAAATCTATGCATATAGATTGAAAAAAGTTCATAAAACTGAATTTAATGTATTCCATTCAATGGCAAAAATTGAAAACAATACATTGTTGTTCTTCTTTGGTATTTTAGCAGCGGTTGGTGCCTTATATTTCTTGGGTTGGCTAGCGTTAGCTTCACATGTTTATGATCCAAGCGTTTTAGGACCAACAGTATCAAATATTGGTGTTGGTTTCTTATCTGCAATTGTTGATAATGTTCCAGTTATGTCTGCAGTATTAAAAGCTAGTCCAGATATGGCACATGCTCAATGGATGCTTGTAACATTGACTGCAGGAGTTGGGGGATCATTGATCTCATTTGGATCTGCAGCTGGTGTTGGAGTTATGGGTAAATTACCAGGTGTGTATACATTTGGTTCTCATATGAAATATGCTTGGACTGTATTAATAGGATATATTGTTTCTGTAGCAGTATGGTATGCACAATTCGAAATTTTAGGAATTGGTGCATAAACTAATTCTATCTTAATAATCACAAGGGAAATCCCTTGTGATTTACTTTACTTCTTTTTTACCCCTTTTTCACTATAATCCGTATTATTAATCTTTCAAGGAAATATATCAATGAAACATGTTCCTATTGTTGTATTGGATTTTGGTTCTCAATACACACAAATCATAGCTAGAAAATTAAGAGAAAGTGGTGTTTATAGTGAGATAGTTCCATTTAGCGAATCTATCGAAGATATTAAAGCACGAACTCCTAAAGGTATTATTTTAAGTGGAGGGCCAGCTTCAGTTTATGCTGAAGATGCGTATCATCCAGATAGTGAAATATTTAATCTTGGATTGCCAATTTTAGGTATTTGTTATGGGATGCAGTTAATTTCACAACATTTTGGTGGAAGTGTAATTCCAGCTGATCATCACGAATATGGTAAAGCAAAGTTAACTTTTGAAAAGCATAGTGATATTTTTAAAGATACTACAGATGGACAAATTGTTTGGATGAGTCATGGTGACAGAGTTGAGCAAATTCCAGAAGGTTTCGAAAAAATTGCAACGAGTGAAAATTCACCTTATGCTGCAATTGCAGATATGCAAAGATTGGTTTATGCATTTCAATTTCACCCTGAAGTATATCATTCAGCTGAAGGTGCAAAATTACTTAAAAACTTTGCTAAGCATATTTGTGGATGTGAGTCTACTTGGAATATGGGAAGTTTTGCAAAAGAGCAAATTGATAAGATCAAAGCGCAAGTAGGTACTAAAAAAGTACTTTGCGGTGTAAGTGGTGGAGTTGATAGCTCTGTTGTTGCAACTCTATTAGCTGAAGCTATTGGAGATCAATTGATTCCAGTTTTTGTTGATAATGGTCTTTTAAGAGCCAATGAACGAGAACAAGTTGAAGCAATGTTTGCTGCACGAGGTGTGAATCTAATCACAGTTGATGCAAGTGAAGAATTCTTGTCAAAACTAGCTGGTGTTAGTGATCCAGAAAGAAAAAGAAAGATCATTGGTGAAACATTTATTGAAGTATTTGATAAAGAAGCAAAAAAACATGATGGTATTGAATTTTTAGCACAAGGAACATTATATACTGATGTAATTGAATCAGTTTCAGTTAAAGGTCCTAGTAAAACAATCAAATCTCACCATAATGTTGGTGGATTGCCTGATTGGATGACTTTTGAACTTATTGAACCATTAAGAGAAATCTTTAAAGATGAAGTAAGACTTTTAGGTCTTGAATTGGGTCTTCCAAAAGATATGATCGGTCGACATCCATTCCCGGGACCAGGTCTTGCAATTCGAGTTATGGGTGATGTTAATAAACCTGATCTTGAGCTTTTAAGAAAAGCAGATACAATTATGCTAGATGTATTACATGCAACTGGATTATATGATAAAACATGGCAAGCATTCACGGTACTATTGAATGTAAAATCTGTTGGAGTAATGGGAGATAATAGAACATATGACAACACAGTATGTGTACGAATTGTAGAAGCAACTGATGGTATGACTGCGACATTTGCTCATATTCCTCATGATGTACTTGAAACAATCTCTAGAAGAATCATCAATGAAGTAGATGGTATCAATAGGGTAGTGTATGATATCTCTTCAAAACCACCAGCAACAATTGAGTGGGAGTAGTATTTAAGTACTTATGAAACATCCAGATCATCTAAAAATAACTAATGAAATAAAAAATCTCAAAACAGATGATTTGGGTGATAACCTTTTCTATTATAGTTACCATATAAAACATATAAAATCACTTTTAAATCAAAACATTGATCGTGAAAGTGAACAATTTTTAAGTGCCTATAATAGTTTTATAGGTGAAGTTTATGAAAATATAATCTATGAACGATTATTGCGATTTGCTCAACAATCGGAAGAGATAACCAAATTTATTCTAAAAGGTCCTCATCAAAATAATAATAGTAATGTTAAAAAAGGATTTTTGATTGATAGAAATGCTCAAATTGTGTATAAATCTGGTTATAAAGATGTAAATGAATTTGATGGATTGTTTTTCACCAAAGAAAGTGTTTATTTTGTTGAGTCAACTATTGTAAATCTCACAACGAGTTTACGAAAACGATTGAGAAAGAAAAAAGCATTATTGGAAGTACTTTTCCCAAAGTTGGAAGTGAAATCTTTGATTATTTTAACGCAAGGGGCTACTGGAATTAAAGTATTTCCAGATTATTGTACTGTTTGGGTGACTGATAATTTTGATGCAATGCCATTTTTGGATCAATTGATTCAAAAGAAAGACAAAATTCCTTTTCAAAAAGTAAAATCTTCTAATTTTGTGGAAGTGAGTAGCTTACATCCTTATAAATTTAATTATTTTGATACTCATAGTTGGATATTAAGAAAAGCGAGATCAAATCCTAAAATTAGTGTTGATCTTAATTTTTTCAAATCGTATAGAATTTCACAATATTTTGATATCTATGGAAAGCTTTATATTGGATATATCACTCCAAAACAATTAGTAGAATTTATCCCTAAATTTGAAAAAAAAGTTCTTAAAAATATTGTCTATGTAACGATTGAGAAAAAAGACAATGGATATTATGATCTGGTTTTCTTTACTAAATATGAGGATCATAAAGTTGATCGAATCGATATTGATTTTAACACCAACGAGGTGAAATATACTAAAAAAGACCCTAAAGGATTTACTTCTTCAGAAGTGAAATATCTTGAATTTATCATGAATGATAAATACTTTTTATCGCTAAAAACTCTAAAAACACTCCAAAATAAAATCTCCACTTGGAAAAACAACCAGTTTTAAAGCAATTGAAAACTAAATTTAGATAAAATAATTACTGCCTAGAGAGAGCGGGATTTCCATTGTTGAGGGTCCGTTACTATTTTTTTGCGGGTGAGTAATTCGAACTGTGTGCAGTGCTTCAATTTGTTTGCGCTCCTGAAGTTTGATTCAGCTTTGCAGGTGTTGGCTTTTGTGGGCCATTTTGATGGTTAACGCCTTTCCGGGTACTTTTTATTATTTCAAAGGAATTTTTTTATGAATATACTCATTTTAGGAAGTGGTGGTAGAGAATATTCTATTGGTCGCGCTATTTATAATGAAAATCAACATAACTTATTTTTTATGCCAGGAAACGGTGCAACAGTACAATTGGGTACAAATATTAATATTAAAGATTATAATGAATTGGCAACATGGGCAAAACAAAATAGTATTGATCTCACTATTGTTGGGCCTGAGGCACCATTAGTTGATGGTGTTGTTGATATTTTTAAAGCAAATGAACTAACTATTTTTGGTCCAAGTGCTGCTGCAGCACAACTTGAGGGATCAAAAGTATATATGAAAAATATATTAAAAAAATACAATATCCCAACGGCGGCATTTATAGAAACTTCAAATATTGGTGAAGCATTTAAATTCATTGATACCATGAATATCCCAATTGTTGTAAAAGCTGATGGTCTTTGTGCGGGTAAAGGTGTAATCATTGCTCAATCTCATGATGAAGCAAAAAAAGCTGCTAGTGAGATGTTAAGTGGTCAAAGTTTTGGTGATGCAGGTAGTAAAGTGGTTATTGAAGAATATCTTGATGGGTATGAGTTATCTGTTTTTGCTATTTGTGACGGTGAAAATTATAAAGTATTACCTGCAGCTCAAGATCACAAAAGAGTAGGGGATGGTGATACTGGACCAAATACTGGTGGTATGGGAGCTTATGCACCAACACCATTAGTGAATGATGATATTTATAAAAAAATTGAAGATAGAGTTATCAAGCCTACATTAGAAGGAATGAAGCAAGAGGGTGCTCCTTTTGAAGGTGTACTGTTTATTGGAGTTATGGTAGTAAAAGGTGAACCGATTATTTTAGAGTATAACGTACGGTTTGGTGATCCAGAATGTGAAATTATAATGCCATTATTAGATACACCCGTAAGTGAACTTTTTTATAAAGGGGCAACAAAACAACTTGATAAACTTGATATAAAATTTAAAGATCAATTTGCTGTTGGTGTGGTTATGGCAAGTGGGAATTACCCATATGGAAGTAGTGAACCCGCTGAAATTATTGTTGATGAAATTGTTGATGATGAGATCAAAAACAATACACATATCTCTTACGCTGGAGTTTCATTAGAAGATGAAACATTGCTAGCTACTGGTGGAAGAGTATTGGTATGTGTTGGCTTGGGTAATTCTATTTTAGAAGCACGAAATAGAGCGTACGCATTGTGCGGTCAAGTGCATTATGCTGGTAAAAAATGTAGAACAGATATAGCTTATCAGGCTTTAGCATAATTGGGTGTTTATGGAAAACAATAATAATATAGATACAGATAATTTAGAATTAGCATCATATAATAATCGTATCAAAGCTTTTATTATTGATGATCTTTTGATCACATTTGTGGTAACTATAATGCTTTGGGATCAAATTGTACAAGCTGGTGATAATTATGCATTAATGCTAGGATTATTAAATCAATATGCTATGCCGGTACTAGTGCTTAAATTTATTTATCAAACATTTTTTATTTGGTATTATGGTGCAACTTTAGGAAAAATGGCTGCAAAGATTAAAGTGATTGATTATGATCAATTTGGTCGTGTGGAATTAAAATATGCAATGGTTCGTTCATTTGGACGAATTATTTCAGAGATGTTTTTTTATATCGGTTTTATTATTGGTTTTTTTACTGATGGTAGACAAACATTTCATGATAAAATCGGTAAAACATTGGTTGTAAATGCATAAAAAAACTCTCTCTTTCAGTATCGCTTCATTGTTGTTGGCTAATCACCTCTATGGGACAACTGAACAATTTGATATTTTAGCAAAAAATGTAGTGAAGCGTGGAAATACTGTTATGGCTACAGGTGATGTAGTTGTATTTTCCCCAACATATTATATGACTGCAGATAAAGCAATACACAATCAAGAAACTGGTGACTTACAACTTTTTGACAATGTCACCATTTTAAAAGATAATAAAGAGCAATTTTTAGCTGATACAACAAAGATAAATATCAATACTAACGATATGGTACAAACTCCTGCATTCAGTATGGATAAAGATACTGGAGTATGGGTAGAATCAAATGAACTAATTGGTAAAAATAAAGCTTATAACCTCGAAGAGACGACTGTATCAAGTTGTGATTGTGAAGATCCAATGTGGAGTATACGATTCTCTGAAGGATCATATGATAGTACTACAAAATGGTTTGAATCATATGATACAAGATTATATATCAAAGATGTTCCAGTATTTTATACTCCATATTTTGGCTTTTCTATGGACACAAGAAGAAGAACTGGGTTATTGATGCCAACTTTTGGTTATTCAAGTGGTCAAGGTTTTTATTTTGCTCAACCAGTTTTTATTGCCCCAGCATTAAATTGGGATTTGGAGCTTGTACCTCAATATAGAACTAAAAGAGCTTGGGGTATGTATGCCTATTTAAGATGGGCAGACTCAGAAGATTCTCAATTGGATATTAAAACCGGTTTTATGAAAGAGAATGGTCAATACTCAGATTTGTATGATCTGATGAATGAAAGCCATTATGGTTTGGATATTATGTATGAGAAATACAATTTCTTTACTCAAAAAGGTGGAGAAAATCAAGATGGACTATATGTTGATGTTCATTGGTTGAATGATATTGAATATAAGAACCTTGAAGAAGTTGATCTTACTGAAGATTATGAAGAAAAGATAGAATCTAAAATCAACTATTATTACAAAACTCCTGACTATTATGGTGGGGTTTATTTTAGATACTATTTAGATGCTTCAAAAGAGAGTAATGCCGAGACTTTACAACAATTACCTGCAGTTCAATTACATAGATTTACTGAAGAAACTTTTATTGACAAACTATTTTATTCTGCAGATTTACAATATACAAATCTAACTAGACCAACTGGAATTGGAGCAGATAGATTTGATATTCTTTTACCATTGAGTTACACTTTTAATCTCTTTGATGACTATATGCAATTAACATTGAAAGAAGAATTAAATATCTCCCATTTGTCTTATAAGGGTGAAGGTAGCAATGTTTTTGATGATGGTACTTTTATACAAGCAAAGCATAGTATTAAGATCTCAACAGATCTGATTAGATCATATATGAAGTTTTTACATACTGTTGGTTTTTCAGCTACGGCGGTTCTTCCTAGTCAATCAAAAGTGAGCGGGGATCTTTATGGAGTGAATTCTACTGTTGTGGCATTACAACCTTTCCCTGTTACAGAAGAGAATAAAAAGATCACTTTTGCAGTAGATCAAAGTTTGTATGATAATGATTCACTAAAGCAAATAGTAAATCACAAAATGAAACAATCAATTCTTTATGATACAAATGGAACTTCAACGTTAGGAAATTTTGAAAATCAGATTACCTATAATTATGATTATGGATCTATTTCAAATAGGCTGTTATACAATCATCAAGATGATCAGTTGATCGAATCTTCAACAAATTTTTCATTCAATTATGATGATTATTTTTTAAAATTAAATCACTATTATTCTAAAGAAACTCCAAATTCTGGTAAAACTGATTCTAAATCATATACATTTACACTTGGGGCAAATTTTGAGAGATTTTATAGTGCATCGTATACAAGATATTATGATCTACTTAATGATGTGGTTTCAAAACAAATTTTATCATTTAATATAGATAAAAAATGCTGGGCATTGAATTTGAGTTTAGAAGATTCATTAGTAGCTATTGGAAGTAATGATCCAGATGAGATGGCTTTAAGACAAAAGATTCTTTATCTACAATTATTCTTAAAGCCACTAGGTGGAGTTAAACAACAGTATAAACAGGAAGATAAAGCAGATGATTAGTACTGGTAAATTATTTAAAGATAGAAGTGATGCTGCACATCAACTTTGCAATGCATTACCACTGGATAAAATGAGATTAGAAGAGTGGATCGTATTAGCAACATCAGCGAATGGTATTCCCGTCGCATTAGAAGTTTCTAAACAATTAAATGCTTCTTTGGATTTTATTTTTACTGAAAAAATATTTGCTCCTTTGAATCATGAATGTGAAATTGCAATTGTTACTGAGAAAAAAGATGTGGTAGTACATGAGGAGATAGTTAAAGCATTTGATATTGATCTGAATTTTATCTATGCACAAGCGGAGAGTTTGGATAAAAATGTTTTAGAAAGCTATGTAAAGCAGTATCGTCAAAATAAGTCAATGAAAGAGATTTATGATAAAAATGTATTATTAGTTGACGAAGGTCTAAATACTGGTTTAACTATGATGGCATGTATTAAAGCTGCAATTAATATGCAAGCCAAATCAGTTTCTGTTGCTGTTCCTGTATTGTCTGCAGCAACAGTTATGAATATTGAATCAATTGCAGATGATTTATATTGCCCTCATATTATTGATCATTTTGTTTCAATTGATTATTATTATGAAAAACTAGATGAAGTTAGTCTAGATTATGTTAAAAATATTTTATAAAAGGATTAAAAATGTCACAAGTGTGTGAATTTGAATTAAATGGATTGTCAGAAGTTTATGAGTTTGACAAGGTTGCAAAACAAGCTAATGGATCAGTATTAGCAAAAATGGGAAATGCGGTTGTTTTAGCAACAGTTGTAAGTGAATTTGATAATCCTGTAAGTGAAGATTTTATTCCTTTAACAGTTCAGTATGTGGAAAAAACATATGCTGCAGCTAAATTGCCAGGAGGTTTTTTCAAAAGAGAAACTAAGCCAGGTGATTTTGAAACTTTAACTGCAAGAGTGATTGATAGGAGTTTAAGACCATTATTTCCTAAAGGGTATGTATATCCTACAACTATAACTGTAATAGTACTTAGTGCAGATGAAAAAATTGATATGCAAGTTATGGCATTAAATGCAGCTTCCGCAGCTTTATACACATCAAATATTCCAGTAAAAACTTCAGTTTGTGGAGTAAGAGTAGGAAAAGTTGATGGTGAATATGTTGTTAATCCTACACATGATCAATTAGTAAATTCAACCATTGATCTTTATGTTGCAGGAACGAAAGATGATCTATTGATGATTGAAATGAAATCGATTGCAACTGAAGAGATGGTAGAAGTAGATATTGAAGCATTTGTTAAAAAACATGATATGAATGATATTGATGAAGATAGTTTAGTTGATATTATTGCATTTGCTCAAAGTAAAATCAATGAAGCAAATAGTGCCTATGAAACTGGATTTGACTCAATTGCAAAAGAGATGATAGATGTAGAACTTGTTGAATTTACAATAGATGAAGCTATTATCAATCATGCAAGAACAAATTATGAAAATGAGATCAAAGAAGCGATTCAAAAATTGGCAAAAAGTGAAAGAGCTACTCAACTTAAAGATGTTGCTAAAATGATTGCTCAAGATAGTTTTTGTCAAGAAAATGAATTTGAATTTGATGCAGTGTATGAAGCAGTTTCAGTAGTTAAAAAAGAGTTGGTTCGTAAAATGATCGTAGAAGATGAGATTAGAGCTGATGGTAGAAAACTTAATGAAGTGAGACCAATTAGTAT
>JBNLDA010000070.1:0-10700 GCA_050304095.1 Arcobacteraceae bacterium
CAATTTTTGTTTAATTGAAATCGATTCCACTCTTGGTTGTTTTTTAAGTAAGTCTTTAGGAAGATCATTTAATGCTTGCATCGCTTCCATTTCTGAATCATACACACCCATCATAATCTTTTGATTGGTTCTTTTTTCTCCAAAACTAAAGAAAAATGCTTTTTGTTGTAGATCAAATTTTTTCATAAGATGTTTAGCATAATGAATATTATCTGCATACGCTAAATTAATCGTATATTTACTAGAATCTGCATTTAAGAACAACTCTTTAAAATTAGAAGTTGCTAGTTGTTTCTTTACAACCGTTTTGTTTTCAATCACCTCTTTACGAGCTACGATCTTTTTCTCATCAATTGGAGTTGAGTTTTTCTTTTGGGGAATATCTGAATGGTATTTATGAAAAAGAGTTTGTTTTACGCTGACAGATTCAACACGAGGTTGATGCGATTGTAAACCTTTTGGAAGATTTTTAAGTGCCTCTTGTGCTTGTGCTTTTGAATCAAAAATTCCATACATCACTTTTCTATGCTCTAATTGTTTTCCAAAACTAAAAAAGAATGCTTTATCATTTAGTTCAAAGTTGTCCAATATCTTTTGTGCATAATAATCAGTTTTTGCGTACGCTAAGTTAATTGTATATTTATCAATGCTTGCATTTAAAAATTGCTCTTGAAATGAAGCCAAAGTTTGTTCAGTCTTTTGAGGCTGTACAGTTTCTTCTTTTATAGTTTCTTTTATCACTGGCTTCACTGGAGTTAATAACGCAACCAATGGATTTTGAGTGATCTTTTCCTCTTTTGGTTGTACTATTTTTTTCTCTTTTGCAGTATCAACATACACTTTTTTAGGTGAATTTTCTAGCATCTCTTTCATAAGATTTTCACTGAATTGTTTTTCCAATGTTAGATTCGTATCACCCAATACATTTGAAAGTGTACCCACTGATTCCAATACTTTATATTGAGCTAACATATAATCATATGATGAAGCGATCAAATCACTTTTTGCAGTAATATAGGATTGATGTTCATCCATCAATGTGGTTAGATCTTGTAAACCTAGATCAAACTCTTGAATTGTGCTTTCTAAAACATTTTTCTTGGCTTGGGTATAGCTTTGTTGTTTAAGATTTTTTTCTTGATTGAGTTCATAGCTATTCCATGAAAGCCTTACTTTATTTTCAAGTTGATTTTCACTTTTTGTGATTAAAAGTTTTTTTTCATGAATCTTTTTATGTGCTTTTTGATTAAGCGCATCATCTTTACCACCATTGTAAAGATTGTAGTTTAGCTCCAATCCAATTTTAGTTTCATCATATTCATTAGATGCAGGTGCGACCATAGAATCATATTTATCATATGATCCCACTAAGGCAACTGTTGGATAGTACGCTTTGAGATCTCTTTTTTGCTCCAAAACTGCTACTTCTAAATTAGCTTTTGCTACCAAATAAGAAGGATTACTTTGCAAGGCAACTTGCATAGCAGTCTCTAAATCTTGAGGCATAGAATAAAAAAAGTTTGGCTTCATCAATTCATTAGAATCAAACTCTTCTTGGACAAAATACTTTAAACTCTCTATTGCCGAT
This sequence comes from Arcobacteraceae bacterium, assembly GCA_050304095.1. GTDB lineage: Bacteria > Campylobacterota > Campylobacteria > Campylobacterales > Arcobacteraceae > JAYEFX01. The sequence goes on from JBNLDA010000070.1 coordinate 1,589, forward strand.
CTGTAATTGAGTTTTTGAATACTTAGATCGACTTTACTTCTAGTGTATCGCTCTTTTGCTTCTTCAAATTCGAGTTTTGTACCATATCCACTTTGAACTTTTTTATATACTTTGTTAAAGATATCCTCGCTAATTCGAACATTTTCGATTCGTAATTGTAAGATCTTTTTTTGCTTCAGTACATCAATATAACTTTGGACATAATCTAAGGCCAATTTATTTTGACTCTCAGTTAAATAATGTTTGGCTGAAAGTAGCCGTGCATCTTGTAATTCTTTTTCATATTTAGCTTCAAATCCATCAAAAAGTGGTTGGGTTACTTTTGCACCATATTGATCACTTTTTTCTCGTCCAGCTTGATTTTGACTATTGTCAATACTCTCAACTTTTGCAGTAATATCTATTTTTGGATAAAATAGAGAATCAGCTATTCTTCTATCATATTGAATTGTTTCTAAGCTATTGGCGTTTACTTGAGTATCAACATCATTTCGTAATGCTTTTTGATAGCCCTCTTGTAAACTAAAAGCATATGCATTAGAAAGTGAGAGAATAGTTATTAATGATAAGTTTATATATTTTTTCATTATTTATCCTCCAATTCAATATGTCTTATAGTATACTTAAAAAATTATTTTAGCTCATTTTAACAAACATTAGATAAAATATGGTTAAAATATGTAATATTTAAGTAACTTCAATAGGATCATTAGTGGACGAACAGCATAATTATGATGAACAACTCACAAAAAGTTTTCGTTTTCAAAATAGAGAACTTCTAGATAATTATGTTATTTTAGCTGTTACTGATACAGATGGTATTATGAAACATGTGAGTACCAATCTATGTAATGTATTTGGCTACAAACCTTCTGAGCTTATTGGTAAACCCTATACATTCTTAATTAAAAAAGACTCTTTGATTAGTTTTGATAATACATTTAAAGAAACTCAAGAATTGAAAACAATGTGGAAAGGTGATATCAAACACGCTTCTAAAACTGATGAAACACTTTGGACCGATACCATTATCACTCCACTATTCAATGACAATAAAGAACATTTAGGTTTTATATTTGCTAGTCATGACATTAGTAAAGAAAAGAAACTTCAAAAGATAAACGAAGATAATCTTCTAAAGAAAAAACATGACAAAGACGTGCTTGATTTTATGCCATCACTTTCATCAGCGGTCTTATTAAAAACCTCAAGTGGATTACATAAGATTTTATGGATCATAGCTTTTACTATTATCTTCTTGCTTCTTTGGTCAGGATTTTCACAAATTGATGATATCGTTAAGACTGAGGGAAAAATCGTTACCACAGAAAATATCCAAAAAATTTCATCACTTAATGGAGGAATCTTAAAAGAAAGATTTGTCAACGAGGGAGATAATGTCAAACAAGGAGATAAAATTGTTAAAATCTCCGATGCAGACTTTAAAATAGATTATGAAAAAAATTCACTCTCACAGTTAGCACTTTTGGCAAAACTTGAAAGACTTAAAGCAGAAGCATCAGGTGAATCAATACAGATCAATGAAATAGTAGCAAATATCAATCAACAAATTATGGATAATGAAGTTGAACTTTATAATGCGAATAAAAAGAAACTGTATTCTTCAATAGCTATTTTAGAAGAACAACTCAAACAACGAAAAAGTGATCTCAATGAAGCACAAAAAAGTTTAAGTGTAGCCAAAGAAAATAAAATATTATTAGAACAAGAAATGAAAATAAAAAAACCTCTTGTTGAAGAGAGAATTATCTCACAAGTTGATTTATTACAATTACAGCGACAACTTAATGATATCAATTCAGAAATAAAATCATTGCAAATCTCTATCCCATCATTAAGAGCTTCTATCAAAGAAATTAATGAAAGTATTCAAGAAACAGCTGAATCTTATAAGCTTACTGCTCAAGATGAATTAACAAAAGTATACGAAGAGATACAAAAAACAAAAGAAGATATTGATTATCTACAACAAAAACTTGATGATACGATCGTTTTATCTCCTAGTGATGGAGTGATCAATAAAATCGCATTTAAAACAAAAGGGGAAGCAATTTCTCCAGGTAGTATTATTGCTGAGATCATTCCAGAATCAAAATATCTTTTAGCTGAAGTAAAAGTAGCACCATCTGATATTGGATTTTTATATCTTGGTCAGCCTGTGCGATTGAAATTACGAGCGTATGATTTTGCACTTTATGGAGCAATAGAAGGTGAAATTAGTTATATCTCTGCAGATACCTTGATCGATGACAAAGATCAGAAGAAAGAAATATACATCGTTCATATCAAATCAGACAAAACATTTGTAGGAGATAATCCAGCATTGGCTGTAAAACCTGGTATGTCAGTTGATGCAGATATATTAACTGGAAAGAAAAGTATCTTAAGTTATATACTTAAACCAATTGTCAAAAGCTTGGATAAATGAAAATAGTTGTTTTAACTTCTCAAAAAAATCTTTTAGATGAGCTTGAAAAATCAACTGAATATAAATATAAATATACGCATAATAGTGATGAACTCTTTAATAAGATCTCTGAAAAAACCAAAATAATCTTATTGCATTTAGATTCTGATCAAAAATTTGAAAATACCATTACAATTTTAAATGAAGAATATCCTCATATCAAAAAGATTGCACTCAGAGATGCACCAAATAATATTGAGGGTTGTAATCTTTTAAAAAAGAATTTTCAAGGATATATGCATTCATTTTCAAATCATTTAATTATAGAAGATGGTATTCAAACAGTTTTAGAAAATAAAGTTTGGGTCTATCCAGAATTGATGCAATTTTTAATTAATGCCATCCCTGTAACTAATCCAAATAATCAAAATGTTTTTGAATCATTATCAACAAAAGAATTAGAAGTATTAGAACTTGTTGCACAAGGTAATAGCAATGCTCAAATTTCACAGATACTAGAGATTGCTGAAGTTACAGTTAAGAAGCACATCAGTTCATTATTTAAAAAACTTGATCAAAAAGATCGACTCTCTTTAGCGCTTTTTTTTAAAAATCATTCTGATGCTTAAATCTTAAGCAATACAAATTTTATTTCGACCACCTTTTTTAGCTCGATACATAGCTTCATCAGCACGCTTTAATATCATCTCAATATCATCCTCTTTTTTATAAGTAGCCACTCCAAAACTTGCTGTTTTATTTCCAACGATCTCAAAATCATATTGTTCGATCTTTAATCGGATTTTTTCTATTACCATTAATGCTGTTTCTTCATTTGTTTGAGGGAGGATAACAACAAACTCCTCACCACCCCATCGTCCTATAAAATCTGTTTTTCGAGTATTTTCTTTTAAAAGCGTTGCAATTTCGATCAATAATTTATCCCCAATGATATGACCATGCGTATCATTGACATCTTTAAAATAATCAATATCTAAAATACAAAATGCAAACATTTGATTAAAGCGTTCACAACGATCAATTTCTTCTTGCACAAGTTCATCTAATTTTGCTCTATTAAAAATTCCTGTTAATTTATCAGTTATAGAGGATATTCTTAATGCTTCATTTTTCTTTTCAATCTCATTTTTTGCATTATTGAGAAGTTTATTTGTTTTTTCAATTTCTCGTTTTGCTTTTAAAAGTTTACTGTTCCAATAAGTCATCAACAACGCAAATATAAATGCCACCAGGATGATCTTCCAAATTAATGAATAATCGACCACTTTTTGTTGCTCTATAGCGATCCATTTTCTATAAATTCTATTTTTATCAGCTTGGCTAATCTCTAAAATTGCTTTATTAATGATTTGTAAAAGGGTTATATCATCTTTAGTAACACCATAGGAAAGATCATATCCTATTTGCATTTTACCAATGATCTTCAAATCATTGAATTCAAAAAAGTCTATCGCATAGCCTATTACTGCCGTGGCATCAATATATCCATAAACTTCATCATTGCGCACTAATTGTAAACCTTCATTGACACTATCCACAAGTACTATTTGTGTGTTTGGATATTGAAATTTAAGATCTTCCTCTATTGAATAACCTTTGACAACGGCAAATTTTTTATCTTTAATCTCTTCAAAGTTATCAATATAAAATTTATCTTTTTTAGCTACAATCGCATAAGGAACGCTAATTATTTTATTGGTAAAGTTGATATACTCTTGTCTACTAGGAGTACTTTTACTCAATGATAAAACATCACATTTTCCATTCTGCATATTCTCTAATGATTGCGTCCATGTTTCTGTTGGTACTAATGTAAACTCTTTCCCTAATTTTGATTGGATAATATTTCTAAAATCAACCCCAACACCCGTATGATTTCCATTTGAATCAATCGCTTCAAGAGGCATCCAGTTTGGAGCAACACAGATTTTAATTTCTTGTCTATCTTTTAAATATTTTTTTTCATCTTGTGATAAAATTGATCTATGCTCTTTTTTATTTGAAGGCATATTTTTTATAGAACTTATTTGTGCATTCAATCCAATCCAATTATTGGTCAATTGCATCCACTCTTCATAAGTAATTGATTGCAGACCTTTTTGAATAATACTAAATAACAATGGTTGATCAATATTGACTCCAAATCGCAAGTCTTCACGACTCACTGTAGGTAAGACCAATTCATCAATAGCACGAATATTTACTAAACCATTTTTCTTGATATAGTGATTCATCGTTAATAAATTCATAATAGCAATATCAATTTTTCCAAAACTTAATGCTTTTGCCATCTCTTCAATACTTTCATTGACAATTAACTCTACATCGTCAATTTGCGATACCTCTTTAGCATAAAAGATATCTTTTTGAACCCCGACTTTTTTCCCTTTAAAGCTTTCGATCCCTTTATAATCTTTAAAATCATCCCGTACAAAAATTAAAGTAGGTATTTCATAATATGGCTCACTAAAAAGAGTAAATTGTTCTCTCTCTTTTTTGTGTGAAATGTCAGCGATCATCCATGTTTGCTTTGACTTAAATCGATCGAGATTTTCTACCCATTGTCCAGTTATTTTTTGAAACTTTAATCCAGTTTTCTTTTCAAGTAAATCAAGAGTATCATCAACAAAGCCTTTATATTCTCCATTGAGTTCAAATGAAAATGGAGAAAAATCTTTCATCACTGAGATCGGGATTAGTTTATTTTCATTTATAAAATTTTTCTCTTGTTTTGTTAAATTAGCACTATTATCAATTGGTTGAAAAATAATTGATTTATAATCATCAAATTTTTTAGTCATCCCAACTTCAGTAAATAAATTACCCATTTTTTGTACTTTTTTAATATCTACACTTCCTATTGGATATACTTTTGGAAGCATCATTCGCTCAATCTCTTTAGCTTCAAATAAAAGGTGCTCTTTTGATTTGTATTGTGAATTATATTTATCTAATATAAGTTGTACCATCTCCTCTTTATGAGTGAGTGCATACTGCCACCCTTTATTTGTTGCATCTATAAAATTCTTTACTAACTCTGGATTTTTTTGACTAAACTCTTTTGAACAAAATAGATTCACATCATAAAGCTCAATTCCATAATTACTAGGATCTAGTACATTATATGGCACACCTTTTTGTCTTAATATAAAAGGTTCATTGGTCAAAAAAGAGGAATAGGCATCAACTTTGCCATCTATAAAATCTTGTATATCAAAAGAAGATTCTACATACTTGATATCTTTTTTATCAATATTAAATATTTGAAACATCTGCTGATAATTAGCACTATTGAAATCTGATTTAGGGATCATCAGACTTTTCCCTTTAAGCTCAGATGGTAATAAAATATCTGGATGAGTAATAATCGCTAGAGGTGCTCTTTTGAAATAATTTGCCAAGAACATCAATGGTTTACCATTCATTGCTTGTTCAATGACCCCACTACCCCAAATAGCAAAATCTTTCTCTCCAGAAATTATCTCTTCAACTATATCTACATTAGCATCATATTCTTCAATTGTTACATCTATTCCTAATTCTTTGTAAAAGCCTTTCTCTTTTGCAGCATAAAATCCTGCAAACTCAAATTGATGCTTCCATTGTAAACGTAACGATACATTTGTATCGATACTTGCATAAAGTGTTTGAAAAAAAATGATAAATATTAGTAGATACTTGAAAATTTTCAAAAATAATCCTAATTATTTGATTAATTTTCATCTTACAATAAAATTACCTATAAGAAAATTAAATAAAATAACTAAAATTACTGATAGATCTTTAAGAAATTTGCAGCTCGTTCATAACCTCTATTTTTAGCTTCATTCATCCAGAAATTAGCTTTTTCTTTATCTTGAGATACTCCATATCCATGAAAGTAAAATAATCCAATATAATACATAGACTTTACGCTTTGTTTCTTCACAGCTTGTGTATAAAATAAGAATGCTTTTTTATAATCTTGATTGACCAATTTACCCTCTCTATAAATATCTGCAATTGCAATAATTGAGCGAAGATAATTAGCATTGGCAGATTTTTCAAGATAAGTGATCATTTTGTCGTAATCTTTTTCAATCCCATCACCAACTTTATAGCACATTGCTAGATTATATTGTGCTACTTCGTCACCTGCAAGCGCAGCTTTAGTGAACCATTTTACAGCTTGAGCTTTATCTGCTTTTGTACCTTTTCCATCAAAGTAAAATTGTCCAAGATTATTTTGAGCCATCACTACATTTTGATTGGCTGCCTTAGTATACCAATCAAAGGCAATTTTCAAAGCTTCATTGGTTGCTTTTTTTTCATAAATCATTGCCGTGTTTAACTGCGCTAAAGCATATCCTTGTTTAGCTGATTTCTCATACCAATATAATGCTTTGCTTTTATCTTGTTTTGTGGCAATTCCCATATAATACATATATGCTAGATTGTTCTGAGCCATCATATGACCATTTTGGGCTGCTTGGGAGTACCATTGAAATGCTAATTCCTCATTTTTTGGTAACCCTTCATATCCTGTGAAAGCCATTAATGCAATATTATATTGTGCATTAACATTCCCTTCTAATCCCAAGAACATAAATTGTTCAAATGCCGTAGCATATTTTTTTTGTTCATAATTTTCAACTGCTTCATTAAATGTTACACCAAAAAGATTAAGTACAAAGAGCAGAACGACCAATAAGCTTTTCATTCTTCACCTTCTATAGACTCAATCTCATTATTACTATTCACAATCGCATCTAGTTTTTTCTCAAAATCATCTTTTTGAACCTCTTCTTGAGTTTCGCCATTTTCTTCCAAGATTGGTGTGTCTTCGACATCTTCAAGTGAAACGATATCTTCATCAAAATTCAAAACCTGCTCACTATTAGCTGGTTGAATAGAGATATTCACCTCTTTTAGTTTTTGAGTGATTACCTCTTTATTTTGTTTGATATATTCCCCTTTTTGGTCTATATATTTTAATGGTATATTTTCATTTAAAACATCTTCAATATCATCCCAAATAAAGTTATGAATATAATCAAATTCTACATAGCTTTTTTCTTGATCGAGACCATCTTCATCAGTAATTGATAATTGTGCTATGGTTCCATTTTCATCTTGTTTTACTTCAATAGTATATTCATATACACTCAATCCATTGATCCCATAAAAAGCTGAATTTATATCGATGGCTTTCATCTTATCTCTATAGGAATCAATCAAGATATCACTATCTTTTTCTTGAAAAACCTGCTTACTCGCATCTAATACAGCATCTTTTGATATCTTATCAAATCGATGTGTTGTAACATATGGTTCATTGGTACTACAACCATTCAATATCATCATCACCAATAAAAAAATTATACTCTTAACGACTTGCACCATATACTCCTAATCGAGATAAGAACTTATAATCCTCATCATACTGTACACTATCAGCTAATACTTCTATATTGTTCAATTGTGCAAAAATTATTGTATTTTTTACTTTATGTTTTTTAAATGTATCATTTAAAACATTCAATGTAAAATCTGGTTTCATTCGTATATAATCTATTGGTATCCCCTCTAGTTCATTTAGTGGAAATTCAAATACATCATACCTTTTCAAAAGTATTTTTACTCCTAATGGATGGGTTCTTTGAACAAAGTTTCTAAATCGAAGTTTATGCATTGATGCGCTGTAAGCAGTAAGAGAAAATACTAATTGATGTTTATATTGTTTATACTCTGCGAGTATTGCTTTAAGCCATTTTATAAAATCATTACTTGATAAAGTTTCTAAAGATAGATTGACAACTATCTCATGAGTAGCATTTTTTTCTTGAAGATATTGCAAGGCTTTTTCAATATTGATCTGATCAAAATCAACGGCTCGATGTAATTTTTCAGCAATAGCAATAAATGATCCAATTGCCAATGGTTGCTGTTGATGATTGGTCATAACTGGTCTAACCTCTTTCATCACTAACTTTTCTGGATCATTAATCAAATAGGTCTCTAATGCAAAATCAATGTCGTATTGTTTATTATCAATAATATAATTTACCTCATCTTCTAACCGTTCATACTCAAGAGCAAATGGTTCAAAGTCTATAAAATGATAACAGTTTGATCCCTTATCATGTGCTATATCATACGCATCTTGAGCCATTTGCATAATTGAATCAATGGTACCATAAAGATCAAATGGGGTAATACCAATACTCACAATATTCTCAGTAACTTTATACTCTGCTGGAAGTTTTTCTTTCAATTGTTCAATCATACTAGCTGCAATTTTTTGGGTATCTTCTTGTGATGTTTTCTTTAATACCATTACAAATTCACTACCATGGAATCGATACAATTGCAGATCATATTTCATAAAAGTTGTCATAATATTTTTTAACGATCTCGCCACTTCTTGAATATAATTATTGGTAAAAAAACTACTTTTTGTTTTCGCTATTTGTGCTAAACTCTCTATTTTAATCAGCATTACATAACCAGTGATAGAGGATACGAACATTCTTTTCACATCTAACATAAACCGTTCTTGATTTGCTAATCCAGTAATTGGATCACTAGAAAGTTTTAACTCTAATGTTTCTTTATTGATATTGAGTTCATTAACTGCTTTGGCTATTTTTCCAGTTAATGCATCTATATGATCGACTAAAACTT
>JBNLDA010000071.1:0-10432 GCA_050304095.1 Arcobacteraceae bacterium
AATACGATCATCAAAGAAGAGTTTGTAGAAGTAAAAGACAGATATGCAACTCCTAGATTAACAGAGATCGAAGACTCGTATGATGATATTGATGTAGAAGACTTGATTCCTAATGAGCCAATGGTTGTGACTATTACTCATAATGGATATGTAAAACGAGTTCCAATCAAAGCATATGAAAAACAACGAAGAGGTGGAAAAGGTAAAGTTGCTGTAACTACTCACGATGATGACTTTATTGAAAGATTCTTCGTAAGTAATACGCACGATACATTGATGTTTGTTACCAATATGGGGCAATTATACTGGTTAAAAGTATATAGAATTCCAGAAGGAAGCAGAACAGCAAAAGGAAAAGCAGTAGTCAATCTTATTAATTTAAGAGAAGATGAAAAGATCATGGCGATCATTCCAACAACTGATTTTGAAGCAGATAAATCTTTAGCATTCTTTACTAAGAATGGTATTGTAAAAAGAACAGCTTTAGATGAATTTAGTAATATCAGAAGCAATGGTGTAAGATGTATTGTATTAGATGATGATGATGAGATTGTAACAGCTCAAATCACATTACCGCAATCACAATACCTTATGATCTTTACTGCATTTGGACAAGTAATTAGATTTGAAATTGAAAAAACAAGAACTCAAGGTAGAACAACTAGAGGAGTTCGAGGTATCAAATTCAAAGCAGATAATGATTATGTAGTAGATGCTGAAGTGATTGAACATGAGCAACAAGAGCTATTAACTGTATCTGAAAAAGGTGTAGGAAAACGAACAGAAGTTGAAGCATATAGATTAACTAATAGAGCTGGATCTGGAGTTATTTCGATGAAATTAAGTCCAAAAACTGGTAAAACTGTTGTTGGAAACGTATTGGTTGATGAAGATCAAGACTTAATGGCATTAACTTCAATTGGTAAAATGATCAGAGTTGATATGGAAACAATTAGAAAAGCTGGTAGAAATACAAGTGGTGTAACGATTGTAAATGTTGACAAAAATGATAAAGTAGTATCAATTGCTAAATGTCCAAAAAATAAAGATGATGAACTAGATATTCAATCTGCAGATGATTTAGCAGGAATTGATTTAGAAGAAAGAAATTTAATAGAACCTGAAAATAATAACGAGGAATAAATAAAATGAGACAATTTAATGTAGCTGTTGTAGGGGCAACTGGTGCAGTTGGAGAGGAACTTTTTAGAATATTAGAAGAAGTTGACTTTCCAGTAAACAATTTATTACCACTTGCAAGTGCAAGAAGTGCTGGTGAAACAATAGAATTTAAAAAAAATGAATACACAGTTGTAGAATTAACTGAGAGTGTATTTGAAGAATATGAAGTAGATATTGCATTTTTTAGTGCAGGTGGAAGTATTTCAGAAAAATTCGCAAAATTTGCCGTTGAAAGTGGTGCAGTAGTCATTGACAATACAAGTCACTTTAGAATGGATCCAAATGTTCCATTGGTAGTGCCTGAAGTAAACCCTGAAGATATTGCACTTTGGAAAGGAACAGGGATTATTGCTAATCCAAACTGTTCAACTATCCAAATGGTACAAGCACTCAAACCTCTTGAAGACCTTTATGGGATCAAAAGAGTTGATGTAAGCACATATCAAGCAACTAGTGGTGCTGGTAAATCTGGTATGGAAGAATTGGTAAGACAAATGCAAGATTTCTTTGCATTTAAGCTTGATGAATCAGCACATGAAGCATTTGCACATCAAATCGCATTGAATGTTATCCCACAAGTAGATAAAGCAATGCCAAGTGGATTTACAAAAGAAGAAGAAAAAATGGTTTATGAAACACAAAAAATTCTTCACAAAGAGCTTCAAGTTGCTGCAACTTGTGTAAGAGTACCAGTTTTAAGAAGCCATAGTGAATCAATCACTGTAACATTTAATGATGATGTAGTAGTTGATGTTGACAAATGTCGAGAAGTAGTAAAAAACTTTGAAAATGTAGATGTTGTAGATGATCTTCCAAATGGATTATATCCAATGCCAATTATGACAACGGATACTGATATTACTTTATGTGGACGATTTAGAAAAGATATCTATCAAGATAATGTATTACATTTCTTTAATGTTGCAGATCAAGTAAGAGTGGGTGCAGCAACAAATGCAGTGAGAATCGCATTAAAATGGATTAAATTAGAGGATAACCAATAATGATTGAAAAGATTTTTGAAGGTGCTATCTGGCGAAGTAGATTTATTGTCGTTTTAGCAGTAATCTTTGGTCTTTTAGGAGCAATCGTATTATTTGTTGTAGCAAGTTTAGATATTTGGGGTGTTGCGGTGTATACATTCAACACAATTATCACTCATGCCCATCCTGAACATTTTCATGAAGATATTGTTGCTGGAATCATTGGAGCAGTTGACTTATACCTTATTGCGGTTGTAATGTTCATTTTTGCTTTTGGTTTATATGAACTATTTATCTCTGAGATTGATGAGGCTATGCTTGATGATTCTAAATCAAGTAAAATTTTAGCGATCCATTCATTGGATCAACTGAAAGATAAAATTGCAAAAGTCATTGTGATGGTATTGGTAGTAAACTTTTTTCAAAGAGTTTTACATACTGAATTTACGACTCCATTAGAGATGCTATATTTTGCATTGTCAATTGCGGCATTATCTGTTGGATTATATTTCCTAGGAATGGTTGGGAAAAAAGAAAAAAAAGAGAATAAAGAAGAGGATAAACATTAATGGGAAAAATATTTGTAGATGCATGTAAAGGATTAGAAACTCCATATACTCCAGTTTGGATGATGAGACAAGCTGGTCGATACTTACCAGAATATATGGAGGTACGAGCTGCTGCTGGTAATTTTCTAAACCTTTGCCATGATCCAGAGAAAGCTGCAGAAGTAACAATCCAGCCACTTGATATTGTTGGAGTTGATGCAGCTATTTTATTTAGTGATATCCTTGTGATTCCAGATGAAATGGGAATGGATCTATCATTTGTAAAAGGTGAAGGACCAAAATTTTCTGATCCAATAAGAACACAAGAGGATTTAGATAGATTGATTGGTGGAAAAGAAGCAAGTCATAAATTGACTTATGTATATGACACTATTAAATTACTTAGAAAACAACTTGATGAAAGAGGTGATGATAAAGCCCTTATTGGATTTACAGGGGCTCCTTGGACACTAGCAACTTATATGATCGAAGGTCAAGGAACAAAAACATACAATATTTGTAAAAAAATGATGTATAGCAACCCTGAACTTTTACATAATATCCTTAGAAAAGTAACAGAAGTTGTAAAACTATATATGGAAAAACAAATCCAAAGTGGTGTTGATGTAGTACAAATCTTTGATTCATGGGCTGCAGCAATCGAGCCAAGTAAATACAATGAATTCTCATGGCAATATATGGTTGATATTGCTGATTATCTAAAGTCAAAATACCCAGAAACTCCAATTATCATGTTCCCTAAAGGGGTAGCATCTTTTATTGAAAGAGGATTAGTATATGGTAATTTTGATGTATTTGGAGTTGATTGGGGTACACCAATGGCTCTTGCTAAAGAAAAATTAGGTGATAGATATGTACTTCAAGGGAATATGGAACCATGTAGATTATATTCTAAAGAAGAAACTACAAGATGTGTTGAAGCAATTCAAAACATCATGGAAGGGAAACGTCACATATTTAATCTTGGTCATGGTATCTTACCTGATGTACCAGTAGAAAATGCAAAACACTTCGTGAGTGAGTGTCAACGAGTAAGTAAAAAATAATGAACTACACCTTCGGGCCAATTCCTTCTCGTCGATTTGGGATGAGTTTAGGAATTGACCTCTCTCCATCAATCAAACAATGTAATTTCGATTGTTTGTATTGTGAATTAGATCCAGCAAAAACTGTTTCAAAACAAACGCAAATAGCCAATGTTGATGATATCTTTGATCAAGTACAAGCATCTCTTAAAAAGCATCCTAATATTGATGTTATAACATTCACAGCCAATGGTGAACCTACCCTTTATCCATATTTATCACAACTCATTGATAAAATAGATACAATTAAAGGAAATACTAAAACATTGATATTAAGTAATGGAGCCAATATCTACAAACCAGATATTCAAAAAACATTAGCGAAAATCGATATAGTAAAACTTTCACTTGATTGTGTAAGTGAAAAATGCTTTAAAAAACTTGATAGAGTAGATAGTAGTATTGATACAGGTAAAATTGTTGAGGGAATACTTCAATTCAAAGAATCATACCACCCTACTTTAGTTATAGAAATACTTTTTGTCAAAGATTTAAATGACAAAACTGAAGAAATAGCCCTACTAAAAAAAGCAATAGATCAAATAAATCCTACCAGAATAGATATAGGGACCATTGACAGACCACCAGCATATGATGTGAAGCCTGTAAGCTTTGAAACACTAGAATCTATAGCAAATCAATTTAAAGGGCATAACGTAACCATAGCTTATAAAAATAGACCAACTTCGAATGAAAATTTCAATGAAGAAGAGATACTTGCCCTACTAAAAAGACGACCTTTAACACAAGAAGATATCAATAATACCTTTAATCAAAATAGTCAAAAAATCCTTGAAAATCTTATTCAAAATGGCAAAATCACAGTTTTGAATAATGCAAATGTAAAATTTTACAAATTTGTGTAAAAAAGCCAAATATTCTCTTGACAATTTTACAATTTTTAACTATAATTTCGACTCTTAAAAATTAATGTTCCGGCATAGCTCAGCGGTAGAGTAGATGACTGTTAATCATTTGGTCCCTGGTTCGAACCCAGGTGCCGGAGCCACTTTCAGAAATTCTTTTAATTCCAATATATTTGTATTTTCACCACTATAATTGGAGACATTCAATGAAAAAAGCTCAACCATAGCTTTTGACATATGATTCCAATCCAACACAAAAGGAACACCTTTATACTCATAGGGATAAGTACCATCATCATTTCTTAATGTTTCAAAAACACTTACATATTTATACTCTAAATCTTTTGAATCAATAGGCTTTTCTAACAATTCTTTTAACTCTAATTGTGGGTTATAGTATGTACTGTAATCTCTACAAACCTCTGCATTGGATTGACCTCTTTGAAAAATTAAATTTAAACAACTATTAATAAGTGTTCTATCGAGCTGAAAGTAATTTCCTATTACAAATACATCTGCAGAAGGAGAATATTTTTTTATATGTTTTATTGCGTCAAATCTAAACGTATTAATTTTATAAGAGAAAGGGCGATGTGAAACTAGAATAATAGCGGCAACATTTTTTATCGATTCTTTCTTAGAAAGAAATGCAAAAGTAGAATCACAACGTTTGTGGTAGTTATTCCCACTAATTGATTTCAATTTAACTGAATCATCTGTAAAAACAAATTGGCATCCTAAGTAAGTGATATTATATACATCAAAATCATCAGAAATATATGCCCCTAAAACTCCCCAATTCGCAGTATAGGAATCTCCCAATATGATTACTTTCGGTTTCTTAGTAACCACATTTCCATCTCCTTCATAAATTCTAATATTATCAATTGTGTTATTATAGTTTTTTGAGCTCAATGAAAACACCCTTTCTAAACGATCACTAAAGCCTTCATTTCTTATTATTAAGAACATTGACAACACCACAATTACAAATGAAATTAATGAATAATAAACAAATGATTTTCTAGTTAAATTTTTCTTATTTCTAAAAAATTGCTCAATTAAAAAGTAAGAGCACACAGATAAAACAAATACAATAAAAATGAGAACGAGCTTATCTAGATTAGATATCTCTTTTAGCGAAATCCTCTCAAAAGCAAAGATAGGAAAATGCCATAAATAAGCAGAGTAGCTAATAAGTCCAATCCAAACAAAGGGTTTGCTACCTAATAACTTACCGACAAACTCATCCCTTGATGCAAATCCAATAATAAAAGCGACACCTATAATTGGAATCAAAGTATGAAAACTTGGGTGAGGTGTATTATGATCAAAAAATAAAATGCTATAAATAACTAAACATAGTCCAATCAGAGATAGCATACGTTTTGCAATACCTTCGTACAAAAGCTTATAATTCAACTCTCTATAGGCAAGCATTGAGCCTACAGCAAGTTCCCAAAATCGACTTAATGGCAAATAAAAATTTAAATCTGCATTTTGAGTTTCCATTAGATTAGCAAATTGAAGACTCATAAGAGATAATACAATGAGAATAATCAAGAAATATCGTCTTAAAAACTTAAATGCGAGTATCGCTAAAATTGGAAATACTAAATAGAATTGCTCCTCTATACCCAAACTCCAAGTATGTAAAAAGGGTTTTAATAAAGCGCTATCAGCGCCATATTCAGTAGTAGTAAAGTAAAAAAAGAAGTTTGATCCAAAAATTAAAGAAGCAAGTATACTCTGTGCATACTCAACAAAAGCTGATGGCAGCAATCTTGCCCAAGCATAAGGTATAGATACAAAGATGACTACAAAGAGCATAGGCAATATACGCCTTGCTCTTCGTTCATAAAAATTTAGAAAACTAAAAGAGCCTTTAATTTCAAGTTCAGAGAGTATTATACGAGTAATTAAATATCCACTGATTACGAAGAAGATATCAACCCCAATAAATCCACCCTCAAACCAATTCTTACCAAACAGCACCATCTTTGCATGATAAAGAATTACGCTAACAATAGCAATAGCACGCAATCCGTCAATTTCTGGTCTGTAGGAAAGTTTGGATGAATTCACTTGGTTCACTTATTTCTCTTAATTCACAAAATGAAAAGAGTCTAATTTTATAGCTTTATTTTTTACTATTATAAATTTCTAAAGCTTTTTGCATTTCAGCTTTATAATCTCTTTTACTTTTGTATCCAAATGTTTTATAGAAAGACTCTTCTGTTTTTGGATCTACAAACAATACATATGGAGACCAATTTTCAATAAAAAATTTATTAGGATATTTCCCTTGATCTTTAAATTTTAAAAATGTAATAGGAATAAAATTTTTTACAACCTCTTCATGTACAGCATCATTTGTAAGGGTTTTAACCTCAAATTTATTACACCAAGGACAACCCTCTTGTTCCATTATCATCATCAATGGTTTATTTTGTTCTTGAGCTTTTTTTAATGCTTCATCATAGGATGTTTCATATTTCATCTCTTTAATTAATCTCTCAGGTTCTGCATAAAGATTCAAGCTCAACGCCAATGTAACCAATAATATATATCTTGAAAGTTTGATACTAAATCCTTTTTTATATAAATTTGCCAAATTATACCATAAATAAATTATCCTTTTTTTAACTATTCTTTTTTAAATCTTTATTCTAAGCACTAAATAAATTTATTATTAGATAATAAAATTATTGTTCGTTATAGTTTGAATTATTAAGTATTAGGAAGATGTAGATATCAAACCGTTTAGATAAAGAAAGGATTTATCATGGAACATACACTAATGAAACTACCGTATGAGATGAATGCGTTAGAACCAACTATCTCAGAAGAAACACTTCAATACCATTATGGAAAACATCATCAAAAATACGTTGACACATTAAACTCTTTGATCAAAGGAACAGACTTAGAAGATCAAACTTTAATCAATATTATAAAACGCTCTAATGGCCCAACATTTAACAATGCAGCTCAAGTTTTTAATCATAATTTCTATTGGCTAGGTCTTTGTCCAACAAAAACATCAGCTTCAGTTGAATTGCAAGAATACATTGAAAGAGATTTTGGTTCTATGCAAGGCTTTCAAGAAGAGTTCACAGCAAATGCAACCAAAAACTTTGCCTCAGGTTGGACATGGCTTGTTTTGAAAGATAAAAAACTAGAAATACTCAATACTAGCAATGCAGATACTCCTATAAAACATGATTTAATCCCACTACTTACGTGTGATGTGTGGGAACATGCATATTACATAGATTATAGAAATGCAAGACCTCAGTACCTAGATCAATGGTGGAAAATCGTTAATTGGAATTTTGTATCAAACAATCTAGCTGAAGCTATATCAAATAAAGAAAGTTATATCGAACTATGCAATTATGACAGTGATATTTGTGATTATATTGAAAAATTTTATCAGGGTGAACAAATAGCAACATAAATGAATAATTAATGGGATTTCTCTTTTGTTACTTAGATAGCACAATGAAGTCTGATTGTTGTATAATACAATCAAATTTATTATAAGAAGTATTTAATCGAAACAAAACGAATTTATCTAACCAATCATAAACCATTAAACATTAGTTTTAAACAAAATAGACACGATTTTATTGTTGATGAAATCCCATTACGAGAATTTGACAATAAAAATAAATATCTTATTTTACAAATTGAAAAAACATTTCTTACTACTTGGGAATTAGTCAATCATATAGAAAAATGTTTACATTGCAGACCAAATGATATTGGCTATGCAGGATTGAAAGACAAATATGCTACAACAACACAGTATATCAGTATCCCTATTCGATACTCAAAACAAATTCAATATATAGAAAATAAAAATATTAAAATACTCAACACTTACAAACATAGTCATAAAATCTCTATTGGTGAACTTCAAGGCAATAGATTTCAAATAACATTAAAAGAGGTAGATGAGAAAAACTTAAACCAAATATATTCTATCCTTTCAAAAATTCAAAAACATGGTATTCCAAATTATTTTGGATATCAAAGATTTGGGAATGAAACCAATTTTAAACAAGTTAAAGATATTGTTTATGGAGAAGAATTTGTAAAAGATAAACAAACTGATAAAATGATGACAAGTATTTATCAAAGCTATTTTTTCAATGCATGGTTAGCAAAAAGAATTGAACTTGCATTTAAAGATAAAAGCAATAAATTGACTCTTTTGGATGGAGATATTTTTTATGATTTATCTACTCATAAAACATTTTCTCCAAATAAACTTCAAAGTATTCTAGAACAATATGATCAAAAGAAAATTGTACCATCAGGATTGCTACCGGGTAGAAAAGTCTATCGATGCACTAAAAAATCACGAGAAATTGAAGAATTGTTTGATGATGAATTCATTCATGACAAAGGTTTTAGAAGACCAGCATGGATATATCCAAAAAATATTACCAACCAATACAATGAAAAAAATCAACATTTAGTATTGAGCTTTGAACTACCAAAAGGTTCGTATGCAACGATACTCATTGAGAATCTTTTGAATAAAAATCTAAAAGCTAATTAACAAAATCATAAAAACTATTCAGAGTTTTTACCGAAGTTTGATATTGAAAAAGTTATGCTTGATGATTATTTGATAAGATATAATTAAGAAGATATTACTAACCCCTAGTTTAGGATTAATAATAAATTGTATTCAAGTAGTAATTATTGTGTAAACTAAATTGAGTGTGTAGCTAAAAATTCATTACCTTGTTTCAAAGTAAGTCCAGATTTTGAGCATGCATCTTTAAAACTTTCTTTTGTTTTTAAAAGTTTTTGAAATACTTCATATTTATATTTTTTTGTAAGAATATACATTTTTTTTCCTTTATTTTATTTATTATTTTGAACAATATATTTGTTCACATTTATGGTTATTTACGAGCAAAGAAATTTATTATTTTAAAAGTTGTAGTAGATAAAGTTCTTAAGATTATATTTAATAATCTTATATTGAACTTTATAATTATTTTAGAATAAGCATTTGAAAATAGTTATATACTTTCTACACTTTGTGCAAAATCGCCTTTATCATTATTCCCAATATAAAAGCTTACTTTTTGATTTTCATCTAATGAAACTCTTCCGTAACCATTGCTGTTAATTTCTCTATAATGTACAAAAATATCTTTTGTACTATTTTCTAATTGGATAAATCCAAAACCTTTTTCACTATTGAACCATTTTACAGTTCCATTATATCTATTTGCCATAGAAATCCTTTTGTATATATCACTTCACACGTGAAGTTTTTAGTAAAGCTAAACCAGATTGTAAATTTTTGAGAGATAAGAGTCAACGTAAAAGTTGATAAAAAGCAAACATCGAATAAGTACTAATTTTCTTTAAGTGAGCACAGTATATCTGAAAAAAATAGAAATAGCAAGTTTTTTGAATAAAAATTCAAAGTTAAATTACCTTGATAACATCATTACGTTTTTCTTTTGCAAGCATGTCTTAATGGTATCAGAATCATTAATTTCACTTACACCAATGCTTATTGTAATAGAAGGAAGTTCATTGTCGACATGAGATTCAACTAGTGCTCGTATTTCTTGGGCTTTAGTATATGCTGCATCAATTCCTGTTCTTGGTAAAAGTATAATAAATTCTTCTCCACCCCATCTAGCAAAAATATCATTAATACGAAGATATTTACCAATAAGCTTCGTTAATGCAATAAGTGTTAAATCTCCAAT
>JBNLDA010000072.1:0-10411 GCA_050304095.1 Arcobacteraceae bacterium
AAAAGAAAATTGAATGATTGGACTCATCTACCACAATATTTCGGAGAAGTTGACACCAACAAAGGAAAAGGTTTTGTAGTTGAACTGGTTCGAGATTATGATGGAGAGGTTTCAAAAAGTTTTAAATACTATCTTGAACAAAATGGTTTAGAACCATATACAAAAGAACTGGAACAATATAAACAATATTTTTTAGATAATTGTATTATTTTCAATTATGGAATGATGCAAGGCAATATGTTATTAAGAAAAAAAAGTGAAACAGATTTTGAACTTGTACTCATTGATGGTTTAGGGGATGTTTCCCATTTTACTTTACCTAATAAAATCCCATATTTTGCAAGAAAACGAATTAATAGACGTTGGGAAAAGTTTGCTAAGAAGTATTTACAACAAAAATGGATCGATGCCCATCGAGACAAAAAATAAACTATTCTTTGTATTTATAAAATTCTTGTGTTTTCCCATCAAAAAGGAGTTTTTGTGAAACGGTAGTAAAGGATAACGCTCTTTTTGTCATATCTTTATGAAGATCATTACATTCAGTTTTTTCTTTAGAAAGACCATTTAAAGTAAAGCAATTAGATTTAGCTGAGTTTATGTTAATCTCAACCACATTATTCTTTTCTACCCATCCCAAGACTCCACTATGAAAATAGTCTGTGTTAAATTGATTGTTTTCATTAAAGAGTGATTTCCCTGTAAAGTTCTTTTTATCTTTACTATTGTTTTCAAATACAAGATCATAAATAGTTGGTGCAATGTCTTTTTGCGAAAGAATCACATCGTAATATTTAGCTTCAAGTTTTTTAGAATATATTGCAAAAGGAATGAGATAATTATCTAAACTATCAGTTAATGATCCCCCACAGTGATCTGCAAATATTACAAAGACTGTATTTGGGTATTTTTCTTCAATATTTTTGATAAACACTGCTAATTCTTGATCCGCATAGTTTAATGTATTTAATTTCTCATTAATATCAGCATTGTCTGAAAAATGAGATCGTTTAAAATCTGGGGGTGTGACTGAATCATGAGTGCTTGCATTGTTCAAACCAATAACAAATGGCTCTTGAATCTCTTTCGTGTCAAGTTTTTTAGAGATAAAATTATAAAGATCAGTATCTTGTACACCCCAATAGTTTTCATCATAGATTCTCTCTTTTATATCCCGTTTTCCAAAACTCTTTTTAAATCCAAGGTAACTTGCTAAACTTCCTGTACCACTTGTATCCTTGGCTGTTCCTTGGAAAAAGGCACTTTGATATCCAGCCTCATTGAGTAAATAAATGATCGAATCATATTTATAGTTTTGTAATTGGGTTTTAGCGATCGTTTCCCCTAATGGATTTTGAAAAGATGTTAGCGTAGCAAAGATCCCCTCTGTAGTTCGATGACCTCCAGCGGCCATCCCTCTAGGACGAATTGATTTTTGAAGCAATTTATCAAAATTTGGAGTGGTAGGGTACTCATATCCATAAGCACTCATAAATTTTGCACTCCAGCTTTCCATAAATAGCATCACAATGTTAGGTTTATTGTTTAATATTGGAGTTGAAATTGGTTGAACTGGCTTATAAATAGTTTGCATTGCTAATTGAATGTCAGTATTTTCTATTTTTGGTAATTTTACTGGTTCTAGTTTTTTACTTCTATTTGCTAAAGCATAGGTGATGTTGTATATAGAATTAACCGATACAGAAGCTAGTTGTGTGTTTCCTATCTCATTAGCTTGCCATGGGTGTAATGGGATATGTTGGAACATTCCTCGAATAAAAAAGACTGAAATAAGAATGACGAAAAAGCTCTTTAAAAAATAGTACTTGTTAAATGTTGAAATTGTAATATTTTGTAATAGTTTATAAAATAACACTGCTAAGATAATAGCAACAACAATTGCTAATACAGTAATAAGAAAATGTTGTGAAAGTGCTGTCATAAATAAGCTATTTGCTTCAAGGATTATATCAACAACTTCATATCCTACATGTCTACTTGAATCGGAAAAATAAAGTATATCTCCCATTTGTGTTAAAAAAACACTGATAATACTTATTGAACCAATAAGTGCAAAAAGTCTTTTATTAAGATCAAAAAAACTTACAAGCAAAGCAATAAATGCAGAAGCTGCAAAATCATATTTATATCCCCAAAATATTGCATAGGCTAATTGTGAGAAAGTAAAATCTGAAAATTGATTACCAAGATAAAGAACAAAAACAAATTTTGTTAGAACAATAATAAAATAAGTTGTAAAAAAAATCAAAAAATAGTTTTTCATGTCTTCCCTTAAAAGGTGAAAGTATATCTTATTAGGCGTTAATATGCACTAAATATAGAATATGAAATTTTATTCATATTATTGTCATATTTAATTCATAAGTTTTTTTTATTATTACAATCTCAGGAGTTGTTTAATGATAAATTTTTTAAAAATATTCAAATACTATATCTTCTTTTTCTATTTTTCTGCAGTGTATAATCTTTTATGTAAATTATTTGATGTGACTGGATCAATAGGACTTAGAGAAAGTATTTATCTTTCATTTATGTGGTTGATACCAATTTTATTTTTTCAAAAATATTCCAAAAAGATTGCTGGAATAATAGGTTTGATTTTATGGGGTGGATCGTTATTTAGTTTGGGGTATTTCTTTTTATATCATCAAGAATTTTCACAAAGTGTTTTATTTATAATATTTGAATCAAATATGAGTGAAAGTAGTGAATTTTTACAAGCTTATTTTCAATGGTGGATTATCCCTGCAGTATTTATCTATTCTTATATTGGCTATTTTTTCTGGAAAAGACTTGAAAGTTTTGAAGTTAAATTAGCGCCAGTCGTTCTTTTGAGTTTATTATTTGCGCTTGTACCCTTTCATAAATTTTTATCAATGTATTATTTAGATGGAAAATCATATGATGAATCTGTATATAAACAAATGGCTAGAATGCAGTCTTCAACTCCATGGAATTTAATTGTTGGATATGTAAACTATAAACACGATTTAAATCAAATGGAACAGTTGTTAGAAAAGAACAATCAATTGAAGCCAATGCCTAATTTGACTGATAAATATAAAAATGAAAATTCAACTCTTGTGTTAGTTATAGGGGAATCAACAAATAGAAACAGAATGAGTCTTTATGGATATGATAGAAATACTACACCAATACTTGATAGCATGAAGAATGAACTTGATATATTTGATAATGTTTATTCACCAAGACCCTATACTATTGAGGTTTTGCAACAAGCCTTAACCTTTGGTGATGAAAAACATCCATCACTATATCTAACTAAACCAAATTTGATAAATATAATGAAACAAGCTGGTTATAAAACCTATTGGATTACTAACCAACAGACAC
The DNA here is from genome assembly GCA_050304095.1 of Arcobacteraceae bacterium. Classification (GTDB taxonomy): domain Bacteria; phylum Campylobacterota; class Campylobacteria; order Campylobacterales; family Arcobacteraceae; genus JAYEFX01. Next base: position 3,376 of record JBNLDA010000072.1, read on the forward strand.
AAACAAAAAGAAATACTATGTTAACAACCTTTTCTCAAATGTGTGATGAACAGATATATCTAAACAACAATCAAAAACAAAATAGTTATTCATTTGATGAAGTGGTGTTAAATCCATTTGAAACAATATTAAATGACAAAAATGCAAAAAAGAAATTGATTGTGGTGCATTTATTAGGAACGCATAATAAATATGAATATAGATATCCTCAAGAATTTGCTAAATTTGACAATCAACCTATTGATGATAATAGACTTGATGTTGGTGATAAAGAAAGTTACAACGATTATGACAATGCAGTTTATTATAATGATTTTGTTGTTAGTAAATTGATCAATGATATTAAAACATATCAAGATAATGCAGCATTACTTTATTTTTCAGATCATGGTGAAGAGGTGTTTGACAGTAAAAAAGTAAAAAAGATGGGTCGAAATGAACTTGATCCAACAGTTGCTATGTATTCAATTCCCTTTATGATATATAGAAATGATTCATTTAAAAAACTGGGTCAAGCTAAAAAAGATTATAAAAATAATTTACATCGTTTCTATTCCTCTTCAAATCTAATCTATACATTTCTAGATCTTGCAGGTATTACTTATGATGGATTTGAGAGTTCCAAAAGTATTGTAAATAATAGTTTTAAAGAAGAACCAGTACTCATTGGTGATCCATACAAGACAAATGCGCTGATTGATATACAAAGCCTAATAGAACACAAAAGAGGTTGAAAACTTTAATCATAATATTTACAAAGTTTGGATAAAATATCTGAATATTATGGTTAAGGACGATTTTGAGCAAAAAGTTTATTGTTAATTCCGATTATGATTTTGAAGATTTTATACTAAATATAAAACAACACTTCGCTCAAAATGACCAAACGATTCACAAAGCTAGAAATGAACTTAAAGTGATCCATCACAATGATATTGATGTGGTGGTAAAAGCCTTTAAAGTTCCAAATATTCTCAATCAAATAGTTTATGCGTATTTTCGTGATTCAAAAGCAAAAAAATCTTATAACAATGCAATTAAACTGAAACAATTAGGGCTCAATACTCCAAATCCTATTGGATATATAGAGTTTTTTGAAAATGGCTTATTTAAAGAGAGTTTTTTTGTTTCTCAAAAGTTCGAATATGATTTTACTATAAGAGAGCCATTACGCAATAAAGAATTACCTAATAGAGAGCAAATCATTAAAGAATTTGTACAATTCACGTATAACTTACATCAAAACAATGTCTATCATAAAGATTTTTCTGCAGGAAATACTTTAGTGTCAATCAAAAACGACCAATACGAATTTAGTGTTGTAGATATTAATCGAATGGAATTCAAAGCAATTGATCTACATACTGGACTTGATAATTTTGCAAAACTATGGTTAGATGAAGATGATATTATCTTAATCGCCTCAATATATGCAAATTTAGCCAATGCCAATACTCAAAAATGTATTGATATTTTAAAACAATGTGATAAAAAGCTAAAAGGTTTTGTAGAGTTTAAAAGAAAGATTCGAGGCAAAAAGTAATGAATCTACTCATAACTAGACACGATAAAATTGGCGACTTTGTGGTAAGCTTACCATTGTTTAAAGCTATAAAGGAACAATACAGTGATGTCAAATTAACGGCTCTTGTAAGTCGTGTAAACTATGATTTTGCAAAAAATATTGATTTTGTAGATGATGTGATTTTATTTGATAAGCAGAATTTAGCTTTAACCAAACAAGAGATAAGAGCAAAGAAATTTGATGCAAGTATTAGCTGTTTTATTGATACTGATCTTGGTAAGTTACTGTTTAATTGTGGCATAAAAATTAGAGTAGCTCCAGCTACTAAGATTGCTCAAATCTTTTTTAATAAACGTATAAAACAACGAAGAAGTAAAGTAGAAAAAACGGAATGGCAATATAATATGGACTTAGGACTTGCCTTATTTCCTGATTTGAAATGTGATTTTTCAAGACCATTATTGAATATATTTGAACCTAAAGAGAAAAAAGTAGTGTTTCATCCTGGTTTTGGTGGAAGTAGTGATGGAAATTTGAGTTTAGATGATTATATCAATTTGGCTCGATCAATTAAAGATAGTGATAATGAAATCATCTTTACGTTTGGACCAGATGATCAAAAAAGCAAAGAATATATTGCGCAACATATTGATTTTGATGCACAATTGTTAGATTCTAAAATGTCTTTGATTGAGTTTACAAGATTTTTAAGTAGTTGTAGAGTGTTTATTAGTACTTCTACGGGTCCTATGCATCTAGCTGGAGCAGTAAATACTCAAACAATCTCATTTTTTGGAGATAGTTTATTTGCTAGTTCCAAACGATGGGCAACTATTAGTGATGAAACATTGCAAAACAATTTTATGATTAATGCTGATTATTCGCAAGAACAATATAAGCAAATAGAAAATAGATTGATTGAGTTGGTTAATGACTAATAAACGAATTGTTTTAAGCGATAAAGATTTCCTAGCCAAAGGTGGGGAGAGAAATTGTTATATCCACCCAAATGATCAAAGCAAAGTAATTAAGATAGTTCATCGTCAAGAAAAACACAATGAACAAAATAAATTAGAGTATAAATATTACAATCATCTCATCAAGCACAATATTCCACAAAATCATTTAAGTCGTTGCTATGGCTTTGTTGATACAAATTTAGGTGAAGGATTGGTCTATGAAAGGCTTATGGACTATAATAATGTCCCCTCAATCTCTTTTCAAGTTTATTTAAATGAAAAGAGATTCTCAAAAAGTCAAGAACAACACTTAATACAACAACTTAAAGAATATTTGTTTGAAAATGATATATTGTTTATTGATGTTGATCTCAGTAATGTATTTTGTCAAGAGTTTGAAAAAGATCAATTTAAATTAGTTCTTATTGATGGATTGGGGGCTAGAAGATTGAATTGGAGATTTTATACCTATTTGTATTCTACAACCTTCACTAGATACAAAATAAAGAAACAATGGAAAAAATTCTATAACAACTATTTGAAACACACCACTTATAAAAATGATCAGGATAATAAATGAGCTATTTACATTTAACTAAAGAGATGTATCTAGGAAAAGGGAGAGAACGTGCAGCGTACACTCATCCAAATGATGATACAAAAGTAGTGAAGGTTGTATATAAGCCTACAGAAAATCTCAATCAAAATGAATTAGAATATGAGTATTTGCAATTTTTAGAAAAAAAGAATATCCCTTTTGATCATTTAACCCATTGTTATGGAACAGTAGATACAAATTTTGGTATTGGATATGTGTTTGAACGAATACGAGATTATAACGGTAATACTTCTACTTCATTTAAAAATATGGTATTAAATGGAGTATTGGATCCAAAACTTGAATCGACTCTTTTAGAAGAACTGAAAACTTATCTATTAAAATACAATATTATATTTGTAGATATTGCATTGAGTAATATATTTTGTCAAGAGATTTCTCCAAATGAATATAAGTTAGTTATTACTGATGGAATAGGGGGAAAAAGAACAGGGATAAAATCAAAACTCTATCTTTATTCAAAACTATTTACAAAATATAAAGTCTCAAAACAATGGAAAAAACTCTTTAATCGATACAATAAAGTAATACGAGATGGAATAAAAGCAAATACTAGGGTTGCAAATGGCTAATTTAGAGTTTTGGGATAACTATTCAGACCAACCTCATGTCATAAAAGACAAAGCCTATAAGAAACAGATGCGTAAAAAGTATCTGTGGGATTATCTTCAATTACTTATTACCTCATTGATAGTCTTACCACTTTCAATGCTTGTTATGAAGTTTTTTAAAAGTAAGGAAAAATTAGAGTATGGGATTGGAGTGAATCTTGATAAAGGGGAAGCTCAATATGATCTAGTAAAAGAGTTAGGAGTCAAACATCTAATCATACGTATGCCATTATGGGATATGAGTAATATTGATAGCTATGTAGAGTTTACTCAAAAGTTTATTGATCAAGATAATGAGATACAAATTCTACTAAACGTCATACAAGATAAAGAACATATAGAAGATCAAAAACTTTTAAAAAAAGATATCAGAATACTTTTTAGTAAGTTTAGTCCTATAATCAATGAATATCAAATAGGTACAACAATCAATAGAGCTAAATGGGGATTTTTTAGCGTAACTCAATATCTAAACTTTTATGAAACTGTACAAAATATTAGAGATGAGGAATATAAAGACTTAAAATTGATTGGTCCAAGCGTCATTGACTTTGAATACTATTACACAGCACGTGCACTATTTCATTTTCAAGATATTAAATTCGATAAGCTTTCAAGTTTATTGTATGTAGATAGAAGGGGCAGTCCATATAATACTCAGTATAAATTTTTTGATACGAAAAACAAAGTTGATCTTTTGTATGCAATGGCAAAGCTATCAACTAAAACTAGTAATGAAATATATATCACTGAAGCAAATTGGCCAATATCTAATACCGCACCCTATGCTCCAACCAGTGAACATGAATGTGTGAGTCTAGAAGAGTATGAAAAGTATATGTTACAATACCATCAGATATTAAAACAAACAGGTAAAATCAAAAGAATCTATTGGCATCAACTCATAGCCACTGGATATGGTTTAGTAGATAATAGAGATGGACAAATTAAAAAATATCCCGCATTTGAAAGTTATAAAAAGATGATTCATGGCTAAAAATATATTTATTGAAATCCCAACTTGGTTGGGTGATGCTATTATGACTACTCCTGCAATAGAAAATTTGATCAAGCATTATCCTGAAGCTCGGATCATTATGTTGGGTTCTTATGTTTCTACTCAAGCGCTTGGAAAAATTCCTAATGTAAGTAAAGTTATTGTTGATGAAACAAAAAAAGGTGGTAATAGATTTATTAACCTTTTTAAATTAGCCAAATCAATTGATGAGGTGGATCTCGCAATCTCATTTAGAAGAAGCTTTTCTTCAAGATTTATGATGAAATTTATTAAGGCTAAGCAAAAATTCTCATATAAACGATTTACGAAAGAGGAAATTCATCAAGCCATACGTTATAACGATTTTGTAAATAGAAGTTTAGGTACGCAGTATCAAACAGGTGATTTGAAGCTTTATTTTACCCCTTTTGCATATTCAAATAAAACTTTTGGAATCAATCCAGGAGCAACCTATGGAAGTGCTAAAAGATGGTACCCCCAAGAGTTTGCTAAAGTAGCAATACAGATGTCAAAAACATATGATGTTGTGATCTTTGGAGGGCCAGGGGAAACGGATATAGCCAATGATATAGAAGCCATTTTAAAAGAAAATAATATAACAAACTATACCAATCTTGCTGGAAAAACAACAATTCCAGAGCTTATAGAAAAGATTGCAGGACTTGATCTGTTTGTAACGAATGATTCAGGACCAATGCACGTTGCTGCAGCTTTTAAAGTGCCAACGATCACTATATTTGGACCGACAAAATTTACTGAAACCAATCAATGGAACAATCCTTTTGGCAAGATCATCACAAAAAATCTAGAGTGTGCTCCATGTATGAAAAGAGTCTGTCCATTGGGTCATCATGATTGTATGAAACAAATAACTTCCGATGATGTTTTAAGGGTGATCAATGAGTTTTAAAGCTGTATTTTTAGATCGTGATGGAGTAATAAACGTTGAAAAGAACTATCTATACAAAATTGAAGATTTTGAATTCATAGATGGAGTTTTTGAAGCTTTACACTATCTTCAAAAGTTTGGATACAAACTATTTATTATTACCAATCAATCTGGAATTGGAAGAGGATATTACACTAAAGAAGACTTTGAGAAGCTAACGTCTTGGATGCTACAACAATTTCAAGATCAAGGTATAGAAATATCTCAAGTAGAGTGTTGCCCACATGCTCCAGATGAAAATTGTACTTGCAGAAAACCAAATACAGGAATGATAGAGAATATTTTAAAAAACCACGATATTGATCTAGAAAACTCTTGGCTTATTGGTGATAAAAGCAGTGATATAGAGTGTGCTAATAATGCAAAAATAGGCAATACCATACAAGTAAAAAGTGGACATGATTTTACAGAAGAAGAATCACTTGCAAACTTCGTTATTGACTCAATTAAAAATATTCAAACTATAATAAAAAAATAATCCCCTTTTGGATAAAATATCTACCATGAAGTATACAGATATTAATTTTAACAACAAAACTATTTTGATCACTGGTGGAGCTGGATTTATTGGTTCAAATCTTGCTTTTTATTTTCAGCATAATTATCCACAAGCCAATGTGATTGTTTTTGATTGCTTTAGAAGTGGTGAAACACTCTCTAATGGTAATTTACGATCATTTGGTCACTATAAAAACCTTCTAGGATTTGAAGGAACAGTTATTAGTGGTGATATTAATGATAAACAAGCATTAAAAGCTTTAGAAGAAAACTATCAATTTGATTATATTTTTCATCAAGCAGCCATTTCAGATACAACTGCAAGTGAACAAGACTTGATGATACAAACCAATGTAAATGCATATGAAGATTTATTAAAAATTGCTATTAATCACAAAGCAAATATGATCTATGCAAGTAGTGCTGCAACCTATGGTGATGCAGCAAGTCCACAAACAGTAGGAAATGAAAACCCAGGAAATGTGTATGGGTTTAGTAAACTCATGATGGATAATATCACTTATAAATATATCAAAAGTGACCCATCAATCTCAATAGTAGGTTTGAGATATTTTAATGTTTACGGTCCAAGAGAATTTTATAAAAATAAAACAGCTTCAACTGTAGTGCAATTTGGACATCAAATCTTAATGGGGAAAACTCCAAAGCTATTTGAAGGAAGTGATAAGATACTTAGAGATTTTATTTATATCGAAGCTATTATTCAAGCCAATATCAAAGCATGTTCTCCTAAAAAAAGTGGCGTATATAATGTAGGAACAGGAAAAGCTAGAAGTTTCCAAGATATTGCTGATATCTTACAAAAAGAACTTGGAACTGATTATGGGACACAATAT
>JBNLDA010000073.1:0-10340 GCA_050304095.1 Arcobacteraceae bacterium
TTGTATTACCAAATGTTGATGATCTTGATCCACAATTAGTTGAAATGATGGAAGATAAATTACCTTAGGAGTTTACTATGAACAATAAAAGCTACTATGAACCAGTATATTTGATTTCAGCAATTTCTGAGATGTTGAATATTCATCCTCAGACATTAAGACAATACGAGAGGGAAGGACTGGTTAATCCTTGTAGAAGTAATGGAAAAATAAGACTCTACTCTCAAAAAGATATTGATCAGATCAAAACTATTTTATATCTCACAAGAGAAAAAGGGATTAATCTTAGCGCAGTAGAGATAATTTTGCAATTAAAAGATGAAAATGAAAATCTACGCACTGAAATAGCTAAATATAAAGAGAAGATTCGAGAGATGAATAAATTTGGTTTGGTGCCTAATAGTAAAGCATTAGTGATCAAAAAAAGTTCATATGATGTAGTAATCTTTGAAGAATAGAGATTTACTGATTTTTTAGATTAACGATAAATGCAGCACCTTTATAGGTAGTATTGTTATATATAAAGGTGCGATTTTCAACTTCAATACTACTTTCCATCGTTTCGGTAATAATCTTATAGGTCATATGTAGACCGAGTCCTGTCCCTATATTTTGATGCTTTGTAGTGAAATAAGGTTCAAATATTTTATCCTGAATTTTTTTAGGTACACCACCCCCATTGTCTTGAATAGTAAGAATTACATCATCTGAGCCATTTTTTTCTGCTGTAACTATTATCACTTTATCATTCAAATTTTGTTCAATCAATACATCTTTAGCATTTTGTAAAATATTGATCATAGCTTGAATAAATTCATCTTGATAATTATTGATATTGATTGATGGATCTATATCGATTTCAAGTTTAATAAAATGCTGATCCAATGTTGGTTTGACTATATTAACAATTTTTTGAAATATGTCTGATAAATTAAATATTTTAAGTTCATTTGTACCTTTGATAAAAAGTTTAAAGTCATCAATGGTTTTTGATAAATATTGTGTGTGTTCATTGATAATATCAAGATTATCAATTAATTCTTTATCTTCTAGTGTACCAAATTCTTTTTGCATTTTCATACCAGTAGAAACTGTAGAGATAATTGATAGAGGCTGTCTCCATTGATGGGCTATATTTCCTAACATATCACCTAAGGCGGCCATTTTTGATTGATTGTGAAGTATGGCATCTTTTTTTGAATTTTCTTCAACTGCTTCTTTGATTTTATTTTCCAAATCTTTATTGAGTTGTTCAAGTTTCAATTTATCTTCCATAGAATTTGCAATGATTATATATAAATGATCAATAGGAAGTTTTGATATAGAGATCTCCAAGGTGACCTGTTTACCATTTTTTTTGCTACATGATATTCTTTGTTTTGAGATATAAGAGTTATGTTCTAAAGTATCTTGAATATGTTGTATCTCTTTTTTTGATTCTTCAGTAGAAATATCAAAAATACTCATTTTAGAAAATTCGTCTTTATCATAGCCCAGAAATTCAATAAAAGCCGTATTTACATCAGTAAAGTTTCCATTAAAATCATATATACCAATTCCAGCTTGGGCTTCTTGGAAAATTGATGTCAATTTCTGATTGTTGAGTTCTATGATTTTGATTGATTGGATCCGTTTTTGTACGAAAAACATGATTAATAACAATAAAATCAAAAATGAAAACAATACTGTGTAAAAGTTTTGTGTTTTATTGAGTATATAATCTGAATTAGATTGAATTAAAAAAGAACTTACAACTTTTTTAGTCACTGGATTTTGAACTTTGATTAAAGTGAGGACCTTTTGACTTTTTTCATCATAAATAGAAAATGAATTATTGTCCAAACTATTTGCATCAATATATTGAATGGTTTTTTTTGAATATAGAGTTTCTGATTCTTTTTTATAGAGTTTTTCAATTGTTTTAGCCATCTCTTTTTCAATAAAAAAATGCTTGAACATTGTTGGTTTATAGTTTTTTTGTTCATCATCAAATACTTTTGATGCTACAACATCTTTATTAATGAGAAAGTTAGCATAAAGATTGTAGTTTTTCATCAATTCTAAAGTCATTGCAAGTGTGTTAAATGATACTTCAACACTTCCAATATATTCTTCATGATCAAATAAAGGAAATACAAATCTATAACCGTTGTAGATTCTTCCCTCTTCAAATCCACTAATAAACTTTTGATATTGGTTGGTATATTTAATGGTTGATCGAATATCAGTTAGATCATCACCAAATTTGTTAGGTCTGTGGAAACGAAGAAAACTCACATTATTCGGTAAGTGAAAATGCAATTGTTTCAGATTGTATTTTTTTAATATATTATAATCACCTATAAGACTTTTGTAAAGGTTTTCTCTAATAGATATTTGCTCATCAATTGTAGCGCTTTTTGCATCTTTAAAGATCTTAATAACTTCAGGTTTATTGATTTTTGTATCAAAAATAATATGAGATAATTTTAAATAGTCATTATATAGAGCTTCATAATTTTGAATATATTGTACAGTCTTATTTTTTAGGAATTGCTCTATTCTATGGTTTTTCTCCAATATTAAAAGTGTTGTAACACTTATTGCAATAAACATAAAAATAGCATAAATTAAAAAACGACTTTTTACCATAATAGATATATTAAGATAAAAATAATAAAGCCAAGTTAAAGTGGCTTTATTATATTTGATATTGGATTATATAATCTCGCATAAGTGGTGGAGTATCTAAATAGTTTTCATCACCTGGTTGAGGCATTGATTTTGAAGGTTTATTTGTTTCTGTCTGAGTAACTTGAGGAGTTGCATTTGATTCAAATCCTGTAGCAACAATAGTGATCTTAACTTCGTCAACTTCAAGTGATTCACTTGTACTTGTACCAAAGATTACTTCTGCATTACTATCAATAGTATCATGAATCGTATTCATAATATCACTAATAGCAAACATAGAAACATTTGGATTTACATTAAAGTGGATCAATAATCCTTTTGCTCCAGTTAATGGCATTTTATCTAACAATGGAGAATCGATCGCATTTTCTAAAGCTCGTTTAGCTGAATCATCCCCTTTAGCTCTACCAATACCCATAAGAGCCATACCTTTGTGCTGCATGATTGTTTTTACATCGGCAAAGTCAGTATTAATATCTGAATTTCCTGGATTGAGAATAACTTCGCTCACTCCATTTACGGCTTGATAGAGTACATTGTCAACAATTCTAAAGGCATCTTTCATCCCTACATTTTCATCAACACTCTCTAAAAGTCTGTCATTAGGGATAACAATAATCGAGTCACTGACTTTTTTGATCTCTTCAAGACCAAGATTCGCTAATCCTGCTCGTCTTTTTCCTTCCCAAGAGAATGGTTTAGTAACAACTGAAACAGTTAAAGCTCCAACTTCTTTTGCTGCACTCGCAATAATGGCTGCAGCTCCAGTTCCAGTTCCTCCACCAAGACCAGCAGCAATGAATACAATATCAGATCCCATTAATGAATCTTTGATATCATCATAACTTTCTAATGCAGCATCTCGACCAATTTCTGGTTTCATCCCTGCACCCAAACCTTTAGTAAGCACTTTTCCTAATTGAATTTTCAATGGTGCTTTAGAGATGTTCAATACTTGTTGGTCTGTGTTAGCTGCAATTAAATTGATCTTATGAATTCCCTCAAGGATCATATGGTTGACCATATTACAACCACCACCACCAACTCCAACAACGGTGATTTTTGCTACATTTTCTGCTAGTGTTTGATTTGGCATTTTAACCTTTATATTTTGTGGGTCAAATAGATCGTTACTCATTAGAACCACTCCGCGACTTTTGTCCAAAATTTAGATAACCCTTGAGGTTTCTCTCTTTTTGTTAGTTTAATACTACCTATTCCTGTTTTATCTTCTGCTTCAATTTGTTTATGTGGAGCTATTGGTTGCTCATTGTGAGTAGATGCTTCTTTTGTAACAGTTTGTTTTATTGGTTGTTGGACTGTTTTTTTAATTGGTGCTTCTTCGATTGGTTTAGCAGCAATTTTAGGTGCTGCCTTTTGATATCGAAGTTTTTTATTTGAATCAAGTTCAAATGTGGTATTTTTATCTAATCCATAGAATAATAACCCAACAATTGTTGACATACTTGGATCATCAAAGCTCATATATCCATTTTTGATATTAAATGGATTGGCTATCTTGATTGGAATTTCACCAAATACTGCAGAACTCAATTGTTTGATCCCTGGAAGTTTACTCATTCCACCAGTGAGAACAATTCCCGCATTGATTGTTTCTCTCATACCACTTTTATACATTAAATCTCTAAGCATAATAAGTGTTTCTTCTACTCGAGCATGGATGATCATTCCAATTCTATCTAGAGAATGTTCAGAATGATTTTGTTCATCACCAATAGTTGGGATTTTGATTCTTTTTACACTATTTGAATCATTTTGATCTGATGGAAAAAGTGTCCCATATTTTGTTTTTACTTCTTCAGCTGCATTCATTGGTGTATGAAGCATGATTGAAAGGTCTTTTGTTATGTTGGTTGAACCTATTGGTAAAAAGTCATTATAGATGATAGAATTACCTTTAAAGATTGCAATCTCTGAAGTACTTCCACCAAGATCAATCACTGCAACTCCAAGATTTTTTTGTTCTTCTTCTAATACGGCTAATGAAGATGCATAGCCGTTAAGTACAAAGTTATTTACCTCTAGATTTGCATTATTCATCGCACTTTGGATATTGATCAATGCAGTTTTTTTAGCTGTAACAATGTAAACAGATACATCAAGTCTTGATCCATTCATATTCAATGGATTTTTTACTTCATGGGCATCATCCACTTTAAAATAGATTGGTAGTACATGGATCACATCATAATCTGGTACAATAGTCGCGTTATATAATGCAGTTTCGAGTACAAGTTTAATTTCATTTGGTGTGATTTGCCCATTTGGAATATTAATAGAACCCATACTTCTAATACTTTTAGTATAAGTACCAGATACTGAAACGATTGTAGAATCAACTTCTTGACCATAACTTCTTTTTGCACTATCAGCAGCAGCTTTAATACAAGAACTTGCTTTATCAATATTGACTATAGAGCCTTTATTGATTCCTTCACTTGGAGCAGTTCCTGTACCTAGAATATTGATTTTATTATCATAATCATTTTTTGCAACTACAGCAGTAACATTTATTGTACCGATATCAATCGCTAAAATTGTACTTGACAATGTATTTCCTTAATTTTCTTTATAGGTATAAACTTCATATTGTGTTCGAAGTTTTTCTAATAGATTTGTTAATAACTGATTCTCTTTTAATGATTGGATAGAATTTTTAAAATTTTGATCCATTGCTAGGGATGTATCTCCCATTTTACTTTCATTGATCTTAAAGACAACTGCCTTAGTTGCTAACATCACAACATCTTCTTTACTTGTTGAACTAAAAAGTTGATTTAGAAATTGTTGTGCTTCTTGAGCATTTAATCCTGGGATACTATAGATTGAACTTCTATTTACAAAACCAATATTCATACCAGTGAAATTTTTCAATTCCTCTTGTGCTTTTGTTTTTAGTAGGTTTTGCTTTTCTTCACTTTTATAGTCTTGTTGAGCCATTACTTGCGCTTGTTCAAAGCTTAATGGTTGCGGTTTATTGATTTTTGCTATTTGAGCTATGATATATTTGTTATCATGTAAAAACGGCTTAAGAACAGTTCCCTCTTTTTCAGCTTTGATCGTTTCAATATCTTCACTTGCAAAAGGGAATTCAGTATCTAGATATTTTACTGTAGTAGCAAACTTCTCTTCCTCTTTTTTCAATTTCAATTGTAATCTCAACGCATCTTTTTTTACTTCTTTTGCACTTAGATCAAATATGATCGTTTCACGAGCTTCGTCTAAAGTTTTGATTCTTCCATCTTCATGTTTATAATCAAGTTTTCTTTCAGTATAAAATTGTTCAATTTCTGCATCACTTGGAGTCAAAAGAGTAATAGGCATTTCAGTTATATTCAATTCATATGAAGTTTGTGACATATAGTTGTTTTTATTCTTTTCCCAGTATGCTTTGACATCTTCTGGTTTTGCTTCAACACTCAGTGTTGCAGCATTAATCACTTTAATATCAATATTATCTGACATAGTGAGTAATTTACTCATCTCTTCAAGTTCGGTTGATGGAGTTTGTACTGTGAATAATTGTTGTACTTTTTGAATCGTTAAATCTTGCTTTAATTGTGCTTCAAATTCTGCTGGTTTGGTTCTATTTTGAGAAAGAACTTTTATGTAAGTATCTTTATCAAATTGCCCATCTTTTGTAAAAGCATTGATTTGTACAAGTTGTTTAGCTACCTCTTTTTGAGTGGCTTCTAGTCCTAATTGTTCTGCATAGTTTAATAATAAATATTTCTGTACTACTTGATTGAGTGCTACATCTTGTAAGTTTAGTTTTTCAGCCATCTCTTGGTTGAATTGATCACCAAACATTCGTGCATATTGATTGTAAACATTGTTATATTCGTTTTGAAATGCAGTGAACTTTACTTCTTTATCGCCAACTACTGCAACAGCTCCTTGTGATTTTCCAAAGTCGTAGCTTCCCCAACCAACAAAACCAGCTCCTACAAATGCGATTGTACTCACCCAAATTGTTGTTATTAACCACTTTTTATGCCTTTGCATCCAGGTAATCATATAAATAAATCCTCTTTCAAAAAAATTAGATTATATTACTTGAATTTCCCTTTATTGTTGGTTAAATCGAAGATAGTATTGTTTTGTAGTATTGACACACTTAGGTGAAAAGATTATTGCCAAGTAGATCGTTGATTACTGATTCTCGTTTTGTGATCTCAATTTTTTTGCAGCCACTTTTAAAAGCTTCCTCTTCACCAACCACAAAACACATTTTTTTTGCTCGTGTAATAGCTGTATAGATTAGTTTTGTATTGTGCATAATGTAATGACTAAAACTCATAGGAATGAGGGCAGTGTTGTATTCCATTCCTTGAGTTTTGTGAATAGTAAGGCAATAGGCTAATGATATCAGATTATCAAGATCATCAAAATCATAAAATACTACCATATCATCATTTGGATATAAGATAATTGCTTTTTGATCTTCAAAATCTAGCTTGATGATGAGACCTAATTGGCCATTGAATACTCTTTTTTCTATGAACTCACTACTTCCAGTTTTGTACATATGCATCGTTTGGGCTTGCATATTCTCATTTTTGATATGAATCACCTTATCAGAGAGTTTGTATTCATAGAGTTTAGTCTTTTTAGATTTTTCACGACTATGATTAAAGAGTTTTTGCAGATGAATATTAAGATTTTCTACTCCTAAAACTCCACTTTTCATAGGGGTAATCACTTGAAACAGAGTTAAAGCTTTTGCTATCTCTTTGTTTTTAATATGCTTATAAAATGGTTCTATATAATTGGAGCTAATATTTAAGATCGTATTTAAAATAAGTCCTTGATTATTGATGCGTAAATCTGCATATTCACCAGCATTTAGTGAATTCTTCATAGCATAATGGTTATCTATAGAGACACTTAAAAATTTAAAGTCATCAAACTCTTGGTCATATTCTGGGACGTTGCCTTGTCTTATTTCATTTGCAATTGTAGCGATGGCTTGTTGTTCATTTTGTCGGTATATCTTTGTGAGTTTGCATACAGGGGCTAGATTGTGGTTTATGGCATCAGAGAGAATATTCCCTGCTCCAATGGCAGGTAATTGACCATCATCACCAACGATTATAAATATTGTATCTTCGTGTAATTTTGAAATAATTTGATAAAAAGTGACTGAATTGACCATAGAAGCTTCATCTAATAATATAACTTTATGTGGAAAATGCTCACTCTCTTTTTGTTGCTGTTGCATAATAAGGGATTGGATCGTACTACTTTTATATCCAGTGGTGTCACTAATTCTTTGACTTGCAATTCCACTTAAAGCAATACATAAAATATCATCATAGGAGTATTTTTCTTCAAGTAGTTCAAGTATAGCCCTGCTTGAAGTAGATTTACCAGTTCCGGCATAACCAATTAAAAGTAAACAATTGTGTCCATGATTGATCAATCTAACGGCTTCTTTTTGCTCACTACTAAGTGTAAATCCAAGATGTTTTTCTTTTTGTTCAATATAATTTTCAAAATCTTTGACTATTGGTTTGCTTAAGATTTCTTTTTGCCGTTTTTGAAAAAAATGTAAGATATTTCGTTCGGCAAAATAGAGCATTCTTGGAGAAATTCGCTCAGGAGTTGTTTGATAAATATCTTCTTCTATTAAAAGCGTTTGAAGGTTTTTCTCATATAAAGCATTTTCATTATTGAAATGTAAATTTTCATCAAGGAGTTTATATAAAATATCTTTGTGAATAGAGCTATTTCCATTGTTGTCACAATATTCTCTCAAGGTGTAATTGATACATGCTTGAATTCTAAAATCACTTTTAGGGTCTATTCCAAGACTTATTGCAATTTCATCCGCTCTTTTAAATCCTATCCCTTTGATTTGAATAAGAATATAAGGGTTTTCTTTGATCTTTTCTATTAAGTTGGATATATCACTAAAGTGAGCATAGATCTTATTGATAAAAGTGGAACTCACTTTATATTGAGAAAGAAAACTACCTAACTCTCTTAAATGTTTGAACTTATTCCAAGAAGTGACTATTTGAGTGAGTTTTTTTTCTTTAATCCCTTTATATTCCAAAAGTTTGGCTGGAGTTTCATTGAGAATCTTAATAAGCTCTTCTTCACTATATTTATGGAGAAGTTCTTTAGCTAGTTTTTTCCCAACACCTTTAACGATCTTGGTCAAAAAGAAAAAAAGCTCTGCTTCTTTGATCTCTAAAGTAGTGAATTCAAATTGTACCCCATATTTTTTATGAGTGATCCAATTTCCAGTTAGTAATACTTCTTCCCCAACTAAATGTTCAAGATCAGTATCAAAATATTGACCACAAATTTTTTGGTTGTTGTCTAAAACAGCAATGCAGTAATTATTATCTTGATTAAAATAAAGTACTCGTTTTAAAGTACCAGAGAGTTTGTATTGTTTTTCTTCTGCCATTTACAAGCAGTGAATGTGGGCTATTAAGATAACAGCCTCACATTATTTTCTTGATTTGCATTTGCTTGTGTAGAAGCGATATATCCAATAATATTTTGAATATTCGATTTACTAAAATCTGCTACCTCTTTAGGGAAGTTAATATCTCCTAAAGTAGATTTTGCTTGTGCGATCTGTGTTTGTGCTCCAATGGCACTTCTTCCTTGAGAAATAAGTTCAGTGGCTGCTGAACCAAATTCACTTCTGAATTGTTGTAATTGATCTACAGCTGTGTCAACTTTATTGAGTAGATTTTCTAATCCTTGCGGTGAAAAATCTTGTGCTGCAATTTGTAGATCTTGTGCAATTAGATCAGTTTGAGGCGTTGTAATGCTTGTTTCCCCTTCACTAGTTGCAATAGTCAATTCTCCAGATTCATTAGCTGAAGAGATTAATGATTGATTTGCAAATGAGGTAGAATCTGCAATTTGTGCAAAATTTTGTAATTGTTTTTGAACTTCATTTTGTATCGCATCCAATCCCTCAGGAGAAGTGGTTCCATTCATTGCTTCAACAAGTTTTGTTCTCATACTTTCCAAGATGCCAACTTGTGAACCAATTGCTTTATCTGCAATCGTAGTTGCTGCAATTCCAGTATTGATATTTGATACAGATTGTCCTAATCCACTTCTTTGAAGTTGGAGTAAATCTGATAAATATAAAGAAGAGGCATCATCTGAGGCACTATTTAAACGAACACCAGAGCCAAGACGTTCAACTGATTGCTGTAAACCAGGAACATTGTTTAGTTGTTGAATATTGTTAACATCCATGACATCCTCCTTTGTTTTTGTCTTTTAAATATTATATCATAATTTTAAATAAAATCTACCTAAAAATCATAGAGTAATTACCACTAATGTGAGATTAATTAAAATTTAGATAATATAATTGATTCAAAAAAAGACATAGGAGAATTATTTATGCAAATGACTGGCGCTAAAATGGTTATTGAAGCCTTAAAACATGAGGGTGTAGAAGTCGTATTTGGTTACCCTGGTGGCGCGATAATGAATGTCTATGATGAAATCTATAAACAGAATAATTTTCAACATATATTAACAAAACATGAACAAGGTGCAGTACATGCTGCAGATGGATATGCAAGAGCAACTGGAAGAGTTGGTGTTGCAATCGTAACAAGTGGTCCAGGATTTACAAATGCAGTAACTGGATTGGCTACAGCATA
>JBNLDA010000074.1:0-10301 GCA_050304095.1 Arcobacteraceae bacterium
ATGGTTTAGGTTATGAAAAAGCTGAAGTTTTTCATGACTATATGGTAAAAAATAAAGATATTGTGAAAGAACTAATATCTATTATTCAACCAACCATACTAGAAAAAGTAGAAGCCAAAGAAAATCCATTTAAAGATAAAACTGTAGTACTAACTGGGACAATGAGCCAAAGTAGAGGAATTGTCAAAAAAGATCTTGAAGCTTTAGGAGCAAAAGTAGCTGGAAGTGTCTCTAAAAAAACTGATTATCTTATCTATGGAGAAGATGCTGGAAGTAAATATGATAAAGCCATTAGCTTAGGGGTTAAGGCACTTACAGAAGAAGAAATGAAGCAAATGCTAGAATAGTATTTGCTTCATTAACTTTTTTACTCTTCCATACAAAAAGCTTTTGCTAATTCTTTTAATTCTTCTATTGAATTAAATGTCATTCTTGTATAATCACCAGCTCTAAAATCACAATGAATTGGTTCTGATATTGTAAGTGATCGTGTAATTTTATTATTTAGCATTATATCCATATTTTTACCAACATTAGCACTAGTAAACTTACAAAATTTATCAGCACCTTTTTCTGAAAAATAGATATTTACATCTAAATCTTTCATATACACACCACGAATATCATCAACATCATCACAAGTAAAATTAATTTTATTTGAAGAAGTTTTAAGACTTAATGTATCACTTTTTAATGAACATCCACAAAAAAATAACCCAAGTAAAATAGAAATTAATATTGTTTTTTTCATCCATATATCTCACATCGTAATATTTGTCCAGTTCCATAACTTTTAGCACTTATATATAAATGAAAACAGCTTTCTGGAATATTTATCTTTTTTTTATTACCTTGAAATTCAATAGCTTTACCATGTTTACCAAGTTTGACTCGAACTTTAAAAGGACTTTTTATAGATGATTCTGAACTAACTTTAATTGTTTTTGTATGAGCAGAACCACATACATTTTCTTTAATCTTCATCTCTGGACCAAACAAAACAGGTGAAGCCCAAACTTTATATACCGTCGGTGTTGAATAAAAAACTCCCATATAATTTTACTCCATAATTATAAATATTATAAAATAATATCTAAGAATGATTTATTTGTCAAATATGTCTTCAGAATATATTAGAATAGCATTGCTTCAAACCCTCTATCAAACCCTTCATAATCTTTATAAAAATCTAATTTTTTCACTTTATATTGTTCAAAATATTTTTCCAATGGTTGTTTTTGATCATATCCCATTTCACACAAGAGATATTTTATCTTTGTTTTGATCGACTCATCAATAATGTTTTTCAGCAGTTCATCCCCTACTTTTCCACCAAAAAGTGCGTTACTAGGTTCATATTTTACATTATGTGGTAAATCATAATCATTGGCTATATAAGGAGGATTCGACACACACATATCAAATTCTCCTTCAACATTTTCAAATAAATTTGAATGCATAAAAGTGATTTTATGATCTACATTGTGTTTTATAGCATTTTCTTTGGCCAATTCTAAAGCTTTTTCATTAATATCTACTGCAACAATTTCAATATCTTCAATCAATAAAGCTAACATTACAGATATAATACCACTTCCAGTACCTATTTCAATTACTTTTGGTTGCTTAATTTCTTTAAGTATCTCTTGTGCTTTTTCGACTAATATTTCTGTTTCTGGTCGAGCAATAAGCACACCCTCTTTAGCATAAAAGGTTTCCCCATAAAAAGAAACTTTACCGATTAAATATTCAAGTGGATAATTTGTTTTTCTTTTTTCTACTAACTTTTTTAATTCATTCTCATGTTCAAATTCTACATTATCATTGAGATGTAGCCAAATGACATTTTTATCTAAAATATGTAAGATGAGTATTTGTACCTCTTTTTGAGGAATATGAGTGATGTTTTGCAACTCTTTTGCATAATGTTTAATAGTTTGTTTGATTGTCATGATGCAATGGTAGCATTTTCATCCTTTTTTTTATGGCACAATCGATATAATTTTTCATGGATATAATTAATTTTAAAAATCTTAATGTCTATTATGAAACAAAGCCTGTATTAAGTAATCTGAACTTACAAATTACCAAAGGGCAACATTGGGCAATATTAGGCTCCAACGGCTGTGGAAAATCAACTTTAATGAAACTGATCCAATCAGAAATTCATCCCAAATTTGATAAAAATAGTACTAAAAAGATTTTTGGACAATCACGTTATGTATTAGCTGATCTAAAAAAGATGATTGGAATCATTAGCAATGACTTACACTACTTCTTTGCACAACACACACCATATCTTGAAGCCTATGATCTTATTTTAAGTGGATTTTACAGTACCTTTGGAATATTCCAACATCAAGACTTTACAACTGTTCAGCATAGTAAAGTGAAACAAACCTTACAATTTTTGCAAATTGAGCATTTAGCAAATAAAAAAGTATGTACAATGTCAACTGGGGAATTACGAAAATGTATTATAGCTCGTGCCCTTATACACGATCCTCAAGCACTTATATTAGATGAACCAACGGTAGGTTTAGATATCAAAGCCCAGATAAATTTCTTGCAAATGTTGCAAGAGTTATCCCAAACAAAAACCATTATACTCGTAACGCATCATATTGAAGAAATTTTTGATGGCATTACCCATGTAGCATTGATGAAAGATGGTGAGATAATTAAACAAGGACTCAAAAAAGAAATACTTACAGATAAAAATCTCAGTCTTACTTTTGATACACCATTGAAGCTTATTAAATCAAATTCTCACTACACCATAGCACCACAAGGATAAAGATGCCATTTATACCCAAAACCCCTTATTTAACTACTGATGCAATCATTGAAGTTTATATTGAAGAACAATTCAAAGGAATTGTAGTGATTCAAAGAGCTAATCCTCCTTTAGGTTTAGCCCTGCCAGGTGGATTTGTTGATATAGGGGAAAGTGTCGAAGATGCATGCAAAAGAGAGATGAAAGAGGAAACTAATCTTGATGTTGAACTCACATCTTTACTTGGAGTCTATTCTGAACCATCTAGAGACCCAAGATTTCATACTGCTTCTGTTGTTTATATAGCCAAGGCTACAGACTATCCAAAAGCGGGAGATGATGCAAAAGAGACTATACTTATTGATCCAAATGAAATACATTCAGATGATATGGCATTTGACCATGCAAAAATAGTTCAAGACTATTTATTACATCGTTCGAATATCTAAAAAACTTCCACTTTCATATTCTAAAAGCTTAGGAGCTATTTCAAAAATCTCTTGCGCACATTGCATTGGTGTTTTTTTAGGACTTTCTTGAAGTCTTTGAACTGATGGAAACTGCTCTGGATCAATTTGACTAGTGATATATCCTAACATATCAGTTTGTATAAGCCCTGGTGCAAAAGCTGTAAAGTGTGTCTTAGACTCAGCTGCATAGAGCTTTATAAGCATATTGAGTGTACTTTTTGAAAGAGAATAACTACTCCATCCTTTTGAGCCATTGACGGATGCTCCTGAAGACATAGCAATCACTTGTTTGCAGTTGTTTTGAATTAATAGATCAATCAAAATTTTATTTGCCCAAACATTGGTATCCATTACTATTCGTATTTCATCAAGTGTGGTCTTTGTTAACTCTTTTATATCCCCTAAAATTCCTGCATTCAAAATTGCAAGTTCAATATTTTGAGGTAAGAATTGCTCATAAATTTCGTCAATGGTATCCACCTTAGACAAGTCAACTGCCTTAAAATGAAGATTTTCATGCCTTATTTTTGGTTGTTTTCGACTGATTCCATATACATTATAACCATTTTCTAAATAGATTAAAGCTAATGCTTTCCCTATTCCTGAACTAATTCCAGTAATAAATACATTCATTCAAATCCTTTTTGATACAATACCATTCATGAACTATAAGCAACTTGAAACACATATATTTGAACAACTACAAAACCACACCAATGAATACACTAGGCTTTTTCATGGTCGAGGTAATTTCTATACAAGCTATGAGCAACTCACTATTGATAGTATCGATAAGGTTTTATATGCCGTATTATACAAAGAAGTTAACTATGAAAATGAAATATTGCAATTACTTGAAAAAATTGCACAATCAAGTATCTACGAAGCGATCGTTTTACAAAGAAGATATCAATTCAAATCCCCAATTGAAGTAGTTTATGGTACATTACCAGACAATATCTATGCTATTGAAAACAATTTAAAATATAAACTCAATCTCCAAAGTAACCAAAATATAGGTTTTTTTCCTGACATGAAAAATGGAAGATTCTATGTAGCCCAAAATGCAAAAGGGAAAAATATTCTTAATCTTTTTGCCTATACTTGCTCTTTCAGTGTTGTAGCTATTAATGCAGGTGCAAATCAAGTAGTCAATGTAGATATGGCTAAAAACTCTTTAAATACTGGAAGAATTAACCATCATATCAATGATCTAGACACTTCAAGTGTTCAATTTTTACCTTATAACATTTTAAAATCATGGAGTAAGATCAAAAAATATGCTCCCTATGATCTTATAATCATAGACCCTCCAAGCTTTCAAAAAGGGAGTTTTGCAGCACATAAAGATTATATTAAGATCATACGAAGATTAGATCAATTAGCAAGTGAAAAATGCACTATTTTATCATGCCTTAATGCTGTTGATCTAGATAAAGATTTTTTGATAAATTTAATGAAAGAAAATCAACCAAGTTTTAAATTTAAAGAGCAATTACCAACCCCAAATGAATTTCCATCAAATGAACCCGAAAAAGCCTTAAAAAACTTAGTATTTACAAATTATGAATGAAAATATCCAATCTTTTAATTATATAGCCACTAAAGAGGCTAAAGCCTTGATTCTGGGGTCAATTCCAGGAGTCAAATCACTTGAAGAAGTGCAGTATTACGCGCATCCAAGAAATCAATTTTGGAAGATTATGGGCGAACTATTAGATTTTGATCATACCCTTGAATATCATGAAAGATTAGCGAAACTAAGCAGTCACAATATCGCTCTATGGGATGTGATTGCTCAATGTGATCGAAGTGGAAGCTTAGATAGTGCCATTAAAAACCAAACTATCATACCTAATGATTTTAATGCATTTTTTAATGATCATACACAAATCAAAGTAATACTATTCAATGGACAAAAAGCATATAATGAATTTGATAAAAAAGTCTATAAAAATCTCGAAGAAAAATACCAAAAAATAAAAAGAATCGCAATGCCCTCAACCAGTCCAGCCAATGCAGTTAAGAATTATGAACAAAAGTTAAAATGTTGGAATGAATTACTGCGTTATATATAAGGCTAGTTCATCAGCTAATAGAAAATCAATATTATATACTTTAATATCATCTTGAATCAATTTTTGCTCATTTAAAAGTAACCTAATTCTTTCTATTTCTATATCAGTAAATAGTCCTTTGTCAACACCTACGATTGAACGTAATCCTAAAAGAATCTTTTCTATTCGTTGATCCTCTTCTGTTAAATTTTCTATTTCATATTTTAATGGATTTGCAATAAATTGCTCAATAGATCTACTTGGATAATATCTATGATCATTAACTTTTCCAACTGCTCCAGCTCCAATACCAAGATAAGGTTTGTATTGCCAATAACCTAAATTATGCTTAGACATACTTTCATTATTTTTAGCAAAATTAGATATCTCATATTGAGTAAATCCTAATTCATTTTGAAGTGTTTGGAAAATATTTTTTGCTATTTTTAGATTTTCCTTTTTTACTTCTGGTTTGTTATAGAAATAAGTCCCTTCTTCAAGTGTAAGATCATAAGCACTGATGTGATCAATTGGAAGTTCTTTTATAAACTCTAAATCTTGTCTAATTAGATTTTCAGTATCCAATGCTGTACCATAAATTATATCACAATTAATATGGTTAAATCCTATACAAGAAGCATTTTGTATAGCATTTAATGCCATTTTTTTATTATGCGATCTATTGAGAAATTTTAATTTTTCATCATTAAAACTCTGTACTCCAAAGCTAACACGATTGATCCCAAGATCATAAATAGCACTCAACCAATCAGGAGTTGCTGAATTTGGATTGGCTTCAATAGTTATCTCTTTTGTATAAGTTATATAGGGGGATAATAATTTAAATATTGGTTCATAGAGTTCAGGTTTAATTGTACTAGGAGTACCTCCTCCAATAAAAATCGTTTCTATCTTTTCATCATTATTTTTTAGTTCAATCTCTAATTGCTTTTGCAATACATTCATATACTCTTTTTTCAAATGAAAACGATCAGTATAAGAATTGAATGCACAATAATGACACTTTGAATCACAAAAAGGAATATGGATATATAAAAGCAATTTTTAAACCCTTTTTGGATACACTATCCAGTAAATTATCTTGAAATTTTATCATAAAAGTTTTGGGATTATAGAGGTAAAAAGATTAATGGCAAATAAAAACGAAGCGAATGGGACTAAAAATTATAGACCTAATGTAGCAGCAATCGTTTTGTCAAACAAATATCCTCATAAATGTGAAATCTTTATAGCAAGTCGATCTGACATTGGAAATGCTTGGCAATTTCCTCAAGGTGGGATCGATAAAGGGGAAACTCCAAAAGAAGCTTTATTTAGAGAGCTTGAAGAAGAGATAGGTACAAATGATGTTCAGATCATTGCTGAATATCCTGACTGGGTAAGTTATGATTTTCCTCCAGCCATTGCTGAAAAGATGAAGCCATTTGATGGTCAAAGACAAAAATACTATTTAGTTAAACTCAATCCTGATGCAAAAATTGATATCAATACGCATCATACTCCAGAGTTTAGTCAGTATCAATTTGTTGAGACAAAAGATATTTATGATTATATTACGTTTTTCAAACGAACTGTATACAAACAGGTATTAAAATATTTTAAAAAAGAGGGATACATTTAATGTTAAAAGTATTGAAATTTGGTGGTACAAGTGTTGGAACACTTGATCGAATCCAAAATGTTGCTAACATCATCAAAAAAATAAAAGATGAAGGGCATGATGTTATAGCCGTTGTTTCAGCAATGAGTGGGGAAACAAACAAGTTAATTGAATATGCAGAACACTATACAAAAACTCCAAATGAGGCTGAAATGGACATGCTTTTGAGTTCAGGTGAGCGAGTAACTTCTGCACTTCTTTCAATTGCACTGAATGACCAAGGATATCCTACGACTTCCATGAGTGGTAGAGAAGCTGGAATTGTTACAGATTCTGCGCACATGAAAGCAAGAATAGAAAGTATTGACACAAGCAATATGAAAAATGCTATTGCTGAAGGTAAGATCATTATTGTTGCAGGTTTTCAAGGTGTTAACCAAAATACAGGGAGAGTGTCAACTTTGGGTAGAGGTGGAAGTGACTTAACAGCTGTTGCGATTGCTGGAGCAATTGAAGCCGATGTTTGTGAGATATATACAGATGTTGACGGTATATATACAACTGACCCAAGAATTGAACCAAAAGCAAAAAAAATGGACATGATCTCATATGATGAGATGTTGGAACTAAGCTCTCTTGGAGCAAAAGTTTTACAAAATAGATCTGTAGAGATGGCAAAAAAATTAAATGTGAATCTAGTTTCACGAAGTAGTTTCGAACCAGATGTACCTGGAACACTTATTACAAAGGAAGAAAATATTATGGAACAACCATTAGTTAGTGGTATAGCGTTAGATAAAAACCAAATCAGAGTAGGAATGTATGGAGTAACTGATAGACCTGGCATTGCTGCTTCTATTTTTACTAAACTTGCTGATGAAAATATCAATGTTGATATGATAGTACAAACGGTTGGAGTTGATGGGAAAACTGATCTTGATTTTACAGTACCAACAACTGATATTGAAAAAACAAAAAAAGTAATGGAAACATTCAAAAATGACGCTGCTAACATTGACTACAATGATGCAATCTGTAAAGTTTCTGTTGTTGGTGTTGGTATGAAATCGCATACTGGTGTTGCAAGTAAAGCATTCTCAGCACTTGCTAGTGAAAACATCAATATTAGAATCATTAGTACTAGTGAGATTAAAATCTCTATGATCATTGAAGAAAAATATGCTGAACTAGCTGTAAGAACGTTACACAACGCTTACGAACTAGATAAGTAGAAGGTTTATATGCAAGAGTTTCTAAATTGGACAATTGACACCATTAGAGAGGATAGACTCCTCTCTCCATGGCTTGAAGAAAAAAAATATGAATGGACGCCATTAGTGGCAAAATCTATTCGTAATTTGATAGAAAAAGATTGTTCAATGATCATTATCACAGATGAAGAAAGGGAATGGTTCTTGGAATATATTTTAAGTAATATCAATCAAGTCAAAAACAACCGTCCCTACTTACCTTTTTATGATTTTAGAGCTCTTTCAAAAAAACTACAAAATGTTCAATCTGATGAAGATATTGCTTTAATACAAGATATGCTTCAAATTTCATTTCCTAATGGTTACTGTTTTTGGTATATCGGACGCAGTCAAGATAAGCGAGCTACGATTGCTAAAGTATCAAAGAAATCTTTCTTGTGGTTACTTGATGAAGAGATGCAAAATAGTTTTTATCTACAAAGCAATGATGAGGCATTAGATATGAAACTCTTACAGATGTATAGACTTTACAATAAAACACTAAGTGCAGCTTTATTTGCAGAGATCGATGTAAATACGTAAAATATATGAAATCGCAAATTCTTATTGTCAATGACATCACTCAAACCTTAGAGCAACTCTTACCTACTTTACCAAAGCATTTTACAAGAATTATTCGATCTGAAGATACTGCAAAAGATGAATTTTTATTATTACAATCGCAAAAAGCGATCAAAGAAGCCTATATAGCTTCCAATGAAATAAAATATATCATTTTATGTGGGTCTACATTTAGAAAAGAAGCACAAAATGCTTTGTTAAAGTTACTAGAAGAACCACCAAAAAATGTAGTTTTTATCATCCTTACAAGTTCAAAATCAGCTTTATTACCTACTATTCTTTCACGAATGCCATATAAATACCAAAAAACAAATATTGAAGTACCACCATGTCATTTAGATTTTAAAAAGCTTGATATGAAAGAGGTTTATACATTCTTGAAAGAAAACCAAAAAATCAGTAAAATAGAACTCAAAAGCTTGATTGAATCAATGATGTACAAAATACATCAACAAAATATTCAACTCAAAACCAAAGAACTCGATGTATTCTCACAAGCAATTAAACTCAATGATCTCAATTCTCGTCCAATCAATGTTTTAACTTGGCTACTTCTAACATTATTACATGCAAAAGGCAAATAATGTATTGTTATGAGATTGAACCAACCCAACGGATTAAACTACTTACATCACTAGATTGTGAATTAAGTGGTGCCAAAATCATGTCAAAAAAAATGCAAATACATACTATTTTTATTAAAGACTTACATGTAGGGGCTGCCAATATCCTTAAGCAAGATGCTCTCTCAATTGGTGCAGATTTAGCAGTCCCTACTGGAACGATTTTAGCTAAAGATCCAAAAGTAGACTGTGTCTTGATTGGTTCAAGTAAACATCTAGAAATATTAAGCAAAAAAGAATTAGCCCAGCCTTTTGGATTAAAAGATCTCGCCAAGCAATTAAGCACATTTATAAATCAAAAGAATTATGAAACAAAAATCATGGGTGTCATTAATGCCAATGATGATAGTTTTTTTCAAAATAGTCGCTTTAGTGGGAATGATGCCATAAAAAAAATTGAATCAATGATTGAAGATGGTGCGAAGATCATTGATATTGGTGCAGTATCTTCTGCCCCTGGAACAAGTAGTGTTAGTGATAAAAAAGAATTAGAACGAATTCAACCAATTTTAACTACGATCAAACAACAAAAACTTTATGAAAAAGTTCAATTTTCAATTGATTCTTACGAACCATTAGTGATTGAAGAAGCATTGAATAGTGGTTTTACTATTGTGAATGATATCACTGGTTTAACAAATGATGAAGTGGCTAAAATCACTGCCAAATATGATGCAAGTATTGTGATAATGCATATGCAAGGCAATCCACAAAATATGCAACAAAATCCTGAATATAAAGATATTACCATTGAAATTATAAATTATTTTTCGAAAAAAATTGAGCATTTAAAAGAACTGGGAATACATGATATAATTCTGGATCCCGGTTTTGGTTTTGGTAAAACATTGGATCATAATTACCAATTGCTTAACAAACTAGATCATTTTAAACTCTTTGAATTACCTTTACTTGCAGGCAT